>DXGG01000219.1 GCA_019114015.1 Candidatus Onthomorpha intestinigallinarum
CGATTTATTATTACCTTTGTAGAACAAACTTAATTAATGATATGAAGGTACATTTTATAGCAATAGGCGGAAGTGCAATGCACAACCTTGCCATTGCCCTCAAGCTTAAAGGGTGTTCGGTCAGCGGTTCGGACGACGAGATATTCGAACCCGCAAGGTCCCGTCTGAAAAAATATTCCCTGTTGCCCGAACAGATATCGTGGCATCCCGAAAAACTGGACAATTCCATTGACGCCGTAATACTCGGCATGCACGCGAAAAACGACAATCCCGAACTGTTGCGGGCAAAGGAACTGGGCCTTAAGATTTATTCCTATCCAGAATTCCTGTACCGCATGAGCAAGGACAAGACAAGGATAGTGGTCGGCGGAAGTCACGGCAAGACAACCATAACGGCCATGATACTGCATGCGATGAAGACCCTTGACAAGGACACCGACTACATGGTCGGAGCGCAACTGGAAGGATTCGAGGTAATGGTAAGAATGAGCGACGAGGCCGAATACATGGTTTTGGAAGGAGACGAATACCTCAGCTCGGTTCTGGATCCCAGACCCAAGTTTCACCTTTACAAGCCAAACGTTGCAATAATCAACGGAATAGCATGGGACCATATAAATGTCTTCCCCACATTCGACAAATATGTAGAGCAATTCAAACTGTTTGCCGACAAGATAGAGCCGAACGGAGTACTGCTGTATTATGAAGGAGACGAAAACGCAAGACGCATAGGCCTGAATGCATGCAAAGACATAAGAGCCAAAGGTTACGGAGCGTTGCCGTGCAGGACGGAAAACGGCAGAAGCATTGTGCAATGGAAAGGCATGGAATATGTCATGAGGATTTTCGGACAACACAACCTCATAAACCTCAACGCCGCCATGCTTGCATGCGAACAAACCGGCATTGACAACGGAGACTTTCTGCAAACGATGACAAGCTTTTCGGGAGCGTCGAAACGTCTCGAAGCCATAAAGATTACGGACACGCAGGCCTTCTATTCGGACTTCGCGCACTCGCCCTCGAAACTGAAGGCAACATGCGAGGCGGTGAAAAAACAATATCCCTCACGCAGACTGGTTGCCTGTCTGGAGCTGCACACGTTCAGTTCTCTTACTAAAGAGTTCCTCGTTCAATACAAAAACTGTATGGACAGCACGGACTGCGCGGCCGTTTACTACAACCGACATGCCATAGAGTTGAAACGTCTGCCCGACCTGAGCGAAGAGGCGGTCTATGAGGCATTCGGCAAAAAGGATCTCAAGGTTCTTACCGATATTGAAGCGGTCAAAGAGTTCATATTGACCAATACGGACAAGAACAGCAACGTTCTGATGATGAGTTCGAGCAATTTTGGAGGACTCGATCTGAAGGAACTTGCCCAAAACGTAATGTAACATATATAATAAGGTATATAAGATATGGGAAAATTCAAGGTAGGCGACAGAGTCAAGTTTCTTAGCAGCACGGGAGGGGGAATAATACGCTCTTTCAGTGCGACGAACGTTGCCAATGTGGAAATGGAGGACGGATTCGAGGTTCCGACACTTGTCAATGACCTCGTTCTGGATGCTTGCGAAGACAAGGCGGGAGCTTTTTTCTGTTCCAAACCGCAGGAAAGAGGAAAAGACGAGACGGAACAAAAAGAAAACACAACAGAGGAAAGTTTCCATGCCTCTTATCTCGGCCACAAGGCAAAGGAAATGGCCGCAGGCGTTTATCTTTGCTTCGTTCCCCACGACCAAAGGTGGCTGGTATACGGTGACATGGACGTTTGGATGGTCAACAACACCGATCACAGGTGCATATATTCCATATTGTTGCTCGAAGAGCGAAACGGATTCGTTTCAGAGGACTACGGAACTCTTGAAGCAAGACAGAAACAAACGATATGCACCATAACAAGGGATGAATGCGACAAATGGACAAAGGGAGTGGTGCAGATACTGTTCCACGACGACATGTCGGACTGCGTAATGATGCCGGTTAACTGCAGACTCAAGATAAGGACAGACAAGTTCTACAAGGAGGGTTGTTTTGTTCCAACCGCTTTCTTTCAGGAAAAGGTACTGACCATACCGGTATGCGATGAACAGGAGATGAACGTATTTCTGCGTGCCACAACATCGGAAGCAAAAGACAAGGATGAAGAAGAGCCGAAACAGGTGTTGAAGGTAGCCCGGAAAAACTACACCAATACATTTTTGGATGCCTACATGACCGATTCAAGTTGTGCCGAGGTGGATCTGCACATAGGAGAACTGGTGGAGGACTATTATCTGCTTGAACCTGAACAGATGCTCAGGATACAGCTCAATCATGCGGAAAGATGCCTTAATGAAGCCATAATACAAGGGTTGAAAAAAGTGATATTCATTCACGGCATAGGTCAGGGCGTATTGAAGAACGAACTGAAGAAAATGCTGGACAAATATGACAATCTTCACTATTTCGACGCCTCTATAATGAAATACGGTGCGGGTGCCACGGAAGTGTATCTGGGCAAGGGGTAAGAATCAGACCTTCTTTTTCTTTCTGTCAATTACCCTTTTGGTCCAGTATGGCAGAACGAGCAATCCCAATATGATGTAGGGATAATAGGTAAATCCTCTCCAAACAAGAGCAATGGCGGCATGCGTTCCTTCTTTCATGAATTCGCCTATGAACAGAGGGAATGCGAATTCGGCTATGCCGCTACTGCCCGGAGTGGGTGAAATGCAGAGAACTATCCACATGATGAGCTGACGGGCATAGACCAGAAGATGATCGGACACGGGCGAAAAGGCAAGCAGTATGAAGTTGAGCACAACGAAACGTGAAGTCCATGAAAGCACCGTACACAAATAGGCCTTGATCCAAAACAACGGGCCTTTTCCCTTGAACTCGACAGAGGAAGTGACAATGTCATCCCCCATTTTTTCCATTTTGTTCTTCCAGCGTCTGAAAGGTTTTCTTGAGGCCATATTGTAAAGGAGTCTTCTGAATCCCTTGGGAAAAAAGAAAATGGCCACAAGAATTATTACCGTAAGAAGACACATGAATCCATAGCCGAGGAAAAACACCTGCACCTCTCCGAACTGAGAACCGAAGACATTGAACCTGAAATCGGTATGGAAAGCGGAGCTTACGCCTACGGCCAATATGGTCAAGGGAGCAATGACTATGTAAAACAATTCGTCCAACAGGGCAGTTATCATTACTATAGCCGTACTGCGTCCCACGGGTATTCCTTCAAGAGAGACAATGAAAAAGGCCAATGCGGAACCTCCTACTACTGAAGGAGTGATTGCGGAACCGAATTCCCACAACATGATGACTTGAAAAGACTGTTTCCAACTGAGTTGTTTATCGGAAAGCAGACGTATTCTGTACATATACATCAAGTCGCGCATAATACCGCAACAGACGGCCAGAAGCAGATACATGCTTGCCTGCCACGTCCATGAACGTACTATCTGCAACAGTACGTCGCTGTCCTGACGCATGTCCTTGTATACAAGCCAAACCGCAACCCCTATACCTATGACAAGGGGAAGCAGTATTCTTTTAACGCTGAACAGTTTAAGCGGATTATTCTCTTTCATTCTGTTTATCCACCACGTTTATCTTGGAATAAGGCAGTTGGACGTCGGCTTCGACCAAGAAATCATAGACCTTTTTGTTCATGTCGGCCAATACATCCCAGTAATCGTCATTTGTACACCAGAAACGCAGGTCAAGACTTACGGAAAGATTGGAAATAGTGGCTATAACCTTGGGTTCAGGGTCTGCAAACACCCTTTTGTCCTGTTTTGCCAACTCAACAATCTTAGGGTTAAGGGCATTCAAGTCAACGCCATGGCCCAGATTGAAGACAATATCTATTCTTCTCGTATCCATTCGGGAATAGTTTATAAGGCTTGTTGAAGACAAGGCCCCGTTAGGTATTATCACCACCTTGTTGTCTACCGTTACCAGCGTGGTATGAAATATGAGTATGCTTTTTACCGTACCTTCGTATCCCTGAGTGGCTATGTAATCCCCTACCTTGAAAGGTCGCAAGACCAAAAGCACTACACCTCCGGCAACATTTTGAAGTGTGCCGCTCAAAGCCAGACCTATTGCCACTCCGGCCGAAGCTATGATGGCGGTAAACTGCGTCATTGCCACTCCAAGATAGCCTATAACGGTAAGAACCAACAATATCTTCAATCCTATCGAGACGATGGAAAGCAGAAACGGTCTGAGAGATATGTCAACATTACGTCTTTCGAAAATCTTCTTCAACCTGCCGCAAAGAAATTTTATCAGGCGGAAGCCGACATAAAGGATAATACATGCAATTATAAGTTTGGGACCGTACTTGAAGAAAACATCCTTAATGAAGGAAAGAATATCAGTCCACGTAATCACACTTGCACTCATCAAATTCATAACATCTGAAATTTATTTCAATACAAAAAATTGTTATACGGATATCTCACTGCGTGAATCGTCTTCACATTGTCATATATCAGGCGTTTGAGTTCATCAATATTCATTTTGTTTTTGGCTGATATGAAACAGACACTGTTGTTCATCTTGGCCAAATAAGTATGTTTCAATTCATCCAACGTACGGTTTTCTTTCAGTTTTGGAGTAAGGTCATCGGCCTCTTTTTCAACGTAAGTGTATGCATCAACTTTATTAAACAGAACTATTACCGGCTTATCCTCAGCCTTTATTTCATAAAGAGTTCTGTTGACAACCTCCATCTGTTCCTCAAAATTGGGATGTGATATATCGACAACATGTATCAGCAAATCGGATTCACGTACCTCGTCAAGAGTTGACTTGAAGCTTTCCACCAGACCGTGAGGCAGTTTGCGGATAAAACCTACCGTATCAGTCAAAAGAAAAGGAAGATTTTCTATCACAACTTTCCTGACCGTGGTATCCAAAGTGGCGAAAAGCTTGTCCTCCGCAAATACATCGCTTTTCGAAAGCAGATTCATCAGAGTACTCTTACCTACATTGGTATAGCCCACAAGCGCGACCCTTACCAATGATTCGCGGTTCTTTCTTTGAACCGTCTTCTGCTTGTCTATGTCCGCAAGCTTCTCCTTAAGCAGGGATATCTTTGAAAGGATTATCCTTCGGTCGGTTTCTATCTGCGTTTCCCCCACTCCTCTCATCGTCAGACCCGCTCCTCCTCTCTGTCTGTCCAAGTGGGTCCACATCCTTGTCAGTCGCGGAAGCAGATACTGGTATTGGGCCAAGGCCACCTGCGTTCTTGAATGCGCCGTCCTCGCCCTTTGAGCGAATATGTTCAATATCAATCCCGTACGATCCAATACGTGACATCCGAGGAATTTTTCCACATTACGTGCCTGCGAAGGCGAAAGTTCGTCATCGAAAACGACCCATTCTATCTCATTCTCTTTAATATAGTCCCTTATCTGTTCCAATTTGCCGCTACCGACAAACGTCCTCGGGTCCTTGAACTGAAGTTTCTGGGTAAAGCGTTTTTCAACCCTTCCCCCCGCAGTGTCTATAAGGAATGCCAACTCGTCAAGATATTCCTCTGTCTTGTCGTCACTCACCTCAGGTGTAGTAATTCCGACCGTCACACACCTGTCCGGTTCAACAGAATAGTCTATCATATACCCTATTTGGCCTGATACTGCTCCAACAACCTCTGTACATACTTGCCGAACACGTCAAACTCTATGTTGACAACCGTTCCGACAACGAAATTGTGAAAATTGGTATGAGCGTACGTATAAGGTATTATGGAGACGGAAAACATCCCTTTGCCGCTGTCAACAACCGTAAGGCTCACTCCGTTGACCGAAATGGAACCTTTGGGAACGGTTATGTTGTCCTCCGAATGAGAATACTCGAAAAAGTATCTCCATGAACCGTTCTCGTCGATTATCCTTGTGCATACGGCCGTCCGGTCAACATGACCCTGAACTATATGTCCGTCAAACCTGCCATCCATACGCATGGAACGCTCAATGTTAACCTCGGTGCCCATCTTCCAGGTGCCAAGATTGGTCTTGTCCATCGTTTCCTTCATCGCTGTCACCGTATATCTGTTTTTCTCCCTGTCCAAAGCGACAACCGTCAAACAGCATCCGTCATGAGCCAACGACTGGTCTATCTTCAACTCGCCGGCTATCGGACTGCAAAGAGTGAAATGATAATTCGTTCCCTCCTGCTCTATCTTCTCCACTACGGATATTTGTTCTATTATGCCTGTAAACATATTCTCTATTTTAATCGTTTCCAATATTCCTACAAGTTGGCCTTGTGATATTCATATATCTTTTCATACAAATGTATTCTGTCCTTTCCTATCACGTTGTGCTCATGATCGGGATATATGAAGTAATCCACCTGCTTTCCTTTCTTTATACAGCTTTTTATAAACTCTAAAGAATGTTGCATTACGACCGTATTGTCCTGCGCTCCGTGGATTATCAGCAGTTTTCCCTCAAGATTGTCCACGTAATTCAACAGAGAGGATTTCTCATAACCATCCGGATTGTCCTCCGGCGAAGACATGTATCTCTCTCCGTACATTACCTCATACCACTTCCAGTCTATGACCGGACCGCCCGCGGTAGCGGTCTTGAACACGCCCGGATTCTTCAGCTTCAACGATATTGTCATGAATCCTCCATAGCTCCAACCGTCCACACCTATCCTTTCGGAATCCACATAAGGCAGACTCTTCAAATAATTCACCCCGTCCATCTGATCACTCACCTCTATGCTGCCGCAATTCCTCCATATCGCACTCTCGAATTCATAACCCCTGTTGGCGGAACCCCTTCCGTCAACCGTCCAAACAATATAGCCCTGCTGCGCAAGGAACAAGAAGAAATTGTTCGCCCCTGCCAACCACGTATCGGTCACAAGCTGGGCATGAGGTCCTCCGTAAACATAAACCAAAACAGGGTATTTCCTCGTAGAGTCGAAACCAACGGGTCTTATCATCCTCGCATACAAATCCGTACCGTCCTTTGCCTTGATGGTAAACACGTCTATCTGCGGTTTGTCCAGCTTCTGCCAAGGGTCTTCGGCCCTGTGCAACTGTTTTACCTCCCTTGCCTTGCCGTCAAGCAAAACAACCCTCCGAGCTTCCTCCATAGAGGTGTAGGCATCCAAAAACAACGTGCCTTTCTTGTTGAATGCCACATTGTAGTGTGTTCCCTTGGCAGGAGTGCATCGGCGTATCTTCCCGTCCTTCATGCGGCAGGAATACATATTGCTTTCCAATGGAGAATCCTTGGTGGCAAAGAAATAAAACTCATCCCCCTTGGCATCGAATCCCTCTATGGAAGTTATCATCCACTCACCGCTTGTAAGCTGTCTTATCAACTGTCCGTCGACAGAATACAGATAGGCATGATTGAATCCGTCCCTCTCGCTCAGGTAAATGAATTTGTCGGACTGCTCAGGCAAAAAATAAATCGGAGACTCGGGCTCCACGTATTTCTCGGCCTTTTCCTCGAAAAGAGTCTTGACAAGTCGTCCGCTTCGAACATCATAAGCATTCATCTTCATGTGGTTCTGCTTGCGGTTAAGCTTCTGAATATATATAAGAGTCGATTCTGGATTCCATGTGATGTTGGTAAGATAAGCCTCCTTTTCCTCAACGGACTCGTTTTCCCTCGTCTGCAGTTCGGTGGTAGTGCCGCTGACCGCATCATACACCATTACCTTTACCTGATGTGAAGTCATGCCAGCCATAGGATAGTATATCGGTGCGGCTTCCGCCTCCCTTGCTTCGGTATTCACAAGAGGGTATTGCCTTACCATTGATTCGTCCATCCTGTAATAAGCCAGCTTGGTGGCATCGTCCGAAAGGAAAAATCCGCGGTCTATTCCGAACTCGTTCCTGTGAACGGCCACGCCGTAGGTTATCCCGTTGCCTCCGTCCCTTGTAAGCTGTACCGGTGCCATGTCCCCCTTGGAATACCATACGTTGCCGTCTATGGTGTAGGCCGCAGCGGCATGTTCATAGTCAACCTCAAGATGCTCCGCTCCCTCGGGAATGCCGCACACCTTCCTCACGGTACGATTGTCCATGTCGTAATAATAAATGCCGTCCTTGGAAAGATAGGCGAACTCCTTGTCCGATACAAATCTTATGGAAAAGAAACTGCCCAATGTATTCTTCAATTCCCCTTCCTTGAGGTTCAACACCTCCTTCTCACCCTTCTTGTCGCCGATAACCAATTCCATTCCCGTCCTGGTGTAGAAATATTTGTCGCTATCGCCCACAAAACCGAGATTGTAAATCGACGAAGGATAAAACTCCCTGTCCTGTAACCGCTTTATGTCTATAAATCCCTTTTGGGCAAATGCACCTATGGACAATGCCAGTGCAACAAACAAAAATACAAATCTGAATGTTCTTTTCATATACTGTCTTTATTTCTTCATTAATAATTGTTCCAATTTCTAAAACGCAGTGCAAAAACCCCAAAAAAGGCTTCCTTGAATATCCTCATGCTCATCTTGCTCTGACCAAGCACCCTGTCGGTAAAGACAATAGGCACCTCCTTTATCTTGAATCCCAGTCTGTAGGCGGTGTACTTCATTTCTATCTGAAAGGCATAGCCAACAAACCTTATCTTGTCAAGCTTTATTCTCTCCAAAAGGGTTCTTGTATAACATGCAAAGCCCGCCGTGGCATCGCCTATCCGCATTCCTGTCACAAAACGTACGTAAACGGAGGCGAAATACGACATGAGGACTCTGCCTATCGGCCAGTTAACTACCGAAATCTTTCCATCCACATAA
>DXGG01000220.1 GCA_019114015.1 Candidatus Onthomorpha intestinigallinarum
GTCTGAATGTTTACAACGAAGCCATGCAGAAGAGTCCCGCACAGCGATTGCGTTACGCCTCTACGGTTGCGAGCATCGCCAACGGCTGGAAAAAATGGCAGGGAGAATTGAAAGGCTTGAAGCGGATGAACGCAATAGAAAAGAAGAAGGCCTTTGAACGCGATTTCAACAAATGGGCCAACCTTACGGAAGAAAACAGGGAAAGATATGGCGGGCTTCTGGCTGATTTCGACAAGTATTATTCGCAGTCAATCGAAGCGAAAAAGTCATATATCTACATGAACGAGGCATTGCTTGCCTCCGACGCCATGCTTTATGCCCTAAGGCTGCTGACCCTTGCAGACATTTCCACGGATGAATCGGTGCCTGAGGAAAAGGTGAAAGAGAATGCGGAAAACACATACGGCTATCTCATGGAATATTTCTCGCAGGACTATGAGAATCACAAGGAAGTGGACAGGGATATCTTTGTAAGGACGATGACCATCTTTTACAACGATTTTGCAAAGGACAGATACGTATGGTTGAGAAAAAACGTAGAATCCGGCAAATACAATAATGCGGAAGCGTATTTTACGGACGTTTACAATTCTTCCTTATTGAGCAATCCGAAAAAAGCGGAAAAACTGTTGAAAAAATACAAGAGGAAAAAAGCAGAGGAATTGATGGAAGACCCTATGGTAGAGATTCTCGGGGCTGTGTTGAGCAAGTTCAGGAAAGTAGACATGGTAGAACTGAACGGCATAAACGAAAAGTTGGACAGTCTTTACAGGGTTTATGTGGAAGGAATAATGAAGATGGATACCGTCAAGGAGTTTTACCCTGATGCGAATCTTACGCTTAGAGTGGCCTATGGCAATGTCAAATCCTACAAACCAAGGGACGGAGTGGAGTATATGCCGTACACGACAATAGAAGGGATAATGGAAAAAGAAAATCCACAGATATACGACTATGTTGTGGAGGAGAGGTTGAAACAGTTGTATAATGCGAAGGATTACGGCGTATATGCGAATGAGAAAGGGGAACTGCCTGTAGCCTTCATAGCGAGCAACCATACAACCGGAGGCAACTCCGGCAGTCCGGTATTGGACGCTGACGGCAATCTGATAGGAATCAATTTTGACAGGAACTGGGAGGGAACAATGAGCGACATAATGTATGACCCGGATCAATGCAGGAACATCTCACTCGACATACGTTACTGCCTGTTTATCATAGACAAGTTCGCTGGAGCAAAGCATTTGATAGATGAAATGACAATAGTAAAATAAAATTGTGAAAGATGAAAATATCATATAAGTGGTTAAGAAGATACATTGACACGGACCTTGGTGCGGAAAAGATAGCCGAATTGTTGACTTTCGGCGGTTTGGAAGTGGAATCGGTGGAACTTGTAGAGACCGTAAAGGGAGGATTCAAAAATTATGTGGTCGGTAATGTCGAGACTTGTCAGATGCATCCTAATTCTGATCATCTGCATATAACGACCGTGGACGTGGGAGAGCAGGAACCTTTGCATATAGTCTGCGGAGCGCCCAATGTGGCAAAGGGACAGAAAGTCATAGTGGCCAAGACGGGTGCAAGGGTTTACACTTCGGATGAGGAATACTTTGAAATAAAGAAATCGAAATTGAGGGGAGAGGTCAGTGAAGGGATGATATGTTCCGAAAAAGAGTTGGGATTGAGCGACAATCATGACGGAATAATGGTTTTGGATGACAAGGCGGTACCGGGAACTCCCGCAAAAGAATATTTTCAGATAGAGGAGGATTATATTCTGGAAATAGGCCTTACGGCCAACCGTTCCGATGCGGCATCGCATATAGGCGTTGCCAGAGACTTGCTTGCAATACTTAATCTTCAAAACAACAGAAAGGACAAGTTGAAAATTCCGTCAGTGGAAGAATTCTCAGTCGAAAGGATTGAAAACGTATTGGATATAAGGATAGACACGGGACTTTGCAAACGTTATACGGCTTTGACAATAAGCGGTATCAAGGTCGGGGATTCCCCAAAATGGCTTGCAGACAGTTTGAGAACGATAGGTATAAGACCCATAAACAACATAGTGGATGCGACTAATTATGTACTGATGGAAACGGGACAGCCTCTGCACGCATTTGACCTGTCCAAGGTCAAAGGAAATAAGGTTGAGGTAAAGACGCTGGCAAAGGGAACAAAGTTTACGACATTGGACGGAACGGAAAGAGAGTTGAACGGCAGGGAAGCGATGGTTTGCAATGCCGAAGAACCTATGTGCATGGGGGGAATATACGGAGGAATGCTTTCGGGAGTGAATGCGGATACGGAAAGCGTTCTTATAGAAAGCGCTTATTTCGACCCGGTCGTTATCCGCAAAGCCTCAAAATACCACGGTTTGAAAACGGATGCCTCATTCCGTTACGAGAGAGGTGCGGATGTAAACATCACTCCTTATGCCTTGAAAAGGGTTGCCCTGTTGATAAAAGAAATTGCGGGAGGATATGTCAGTTCGGAATTGATTGACGTTTATCCGGTCAAAATCAATCCTGTCAGAATAGAATTGGACTACAAACGTATGGACGGTTTGATTGGCAAAAGCATTGAAAGACAAATCGTAAAAAACATATTGAATTCCCTGGACATAGATGTTGAACAGGAAAACGAAAACGGACTGACGGCCATTGTCCCTACAAACAAAGTGGACGTGACAAGGGAGTGTGATTTGGTGGAAGAAATACTGAGAATATACGGTTACAACAATGTGGAAACCGGAAATTCCATAAGGAGTTGCCTATCCTCCAAAGACGGTCTTGATACGGATAAAATACAAAACTCCGTTTCCGATTATCTTTCTTCGTCAGGATTCAATGAAACAATGAACAACTCCCTCACAAAACTGGCATACTACAAGGACAATGAAGATTTCCCTATGGAAAACTCCGTTTGCATTCTTAATGCCTTGAGCAAGGATTTGGGACAGATGAGACAAACATTGTTGTACGGCCAATTGGAAACGATAAGCTATAACATCAACAGAAAGACATCCGATTTGAGAATATTCGAATTCGGAAACTGCTATGTCAGAAACGCAGATTGCCCGGATGATGCAGCCGTAGGCAAACGCTATTGCGAACAGAAGCATCTGGCAATTCTGACCACGGGAAAAACCGTTGAAAGCTGGCAGCGGGAAAGAACCAATACCGACTTTTATTACCTCAAAAACATATTCACGAACATACTCGAACTGTTGCGGATAGACC
>DXGG01000021.1 GCA_019114015.1 Candidatus Onthomorpha intestinigallinarum
TATCCCTCAGGTATCGCGTCCGCAACTATCTCAACCGTGCGGGCCTCTCCGCTTTTGATGTTCATAGTCGCGTAATACGGCATCGTTGCTACCTCTTCCTTGCAAAGGTTTATGCCTTCGGTTACAAAATAGGCTCTGCAACACTGCCGTCTCCGAACATCTTGTTAGCGTCGAATATGTCATACTCCTGACCTGCCAAATCGTTCTGACATATCATCACCGGAACCTTGTAGCCGTCCGTAGAAACCGATACCTTTACATATTCTCTTGAAGCAACACTAGCCTTAGCAGCAGGTGTAGCACTAGGATAATACTTCATTTGCGAAGGTTTGAAAGCAATCGCATTTTCTGTATTTGTCATATTTACAAAAAATCCCTGTCCAACTGATATATCACCACTCACTATTTCATCGCTATTAAAAGCAGTTCCATCATAAACATAAACTGTACCTCCTTGAATAACCGATGAATTATCTTCCAAAAATTCTGCTATATTCAAAGTTCCCAAGTAAGGGTTAGACAATGCCATCCAACGACCTGATACTCCTTCAATATTTTGAGCCGTAAGATCTTTTTGAACCGTCAATTCTCCGTCTGTATGAGTAGCAGATGCATATGTCAACGTACGTGTTGTATCTGTCCATACAAATATACCAGTACCTCTCGGCAACGCATTATTTCCATGAAGAAATTCTTCACTCCAATTATTCGTTGAATAATCGAATTCTAGTGCCCAAAGATTTGGAAGATTGGCAGCAACAAATGGAAGCATTGTTTCCGAGTTTGGCAAACCCATAAAATTCCATTGACCAGCAACAATATATCTATTAACAGTTATCTGTCCCAAAGTACGGAAAGATCCTTCTTGACCTTCTACAACAATACTTCCTCCCTTAGCTATATTCCAACTCGTATTTTGATCAACGATACTTGCTTTCGTAATAACAAGAGTTGCACCTGTTTTTACAATACATTCTCCAATTGTAACACCATCCTCTATGGTTAAATTAACCGGACTTCCATTGCCCTTAAAAATCTGCAAAGATTCTATTGTACTACCCGTTTCAATTGTAACATCATTTGAACCAGATATTGGTTTTATAATAACATCTGAATATTCACCGTGTATTGGCTTGTTTATTTCTTCAAGGTTTCCGTCAAAAATCATTTGTGCGAAAGAAGATGTTCCAAAAAAAACAGCACACGCAAAAACAAATAGTTTTATAATCCTTTTCATCTCTTACTCTCCTTTCTTTTTATTGTTCATATACAATTTTGCTCCTGTTGCACAGCCCAACATAGACAAAAGCAACAATGTAGCAGAACCAAATGGCGCTCTAACAGTATTTTCATTAGTTTTTCCATTTGTTTCATTAAATCCATCTACAAAAGGTCTTGGTGGCGTTTGCGCTTTAACATCACAAGCGAATGCCGTAATTGCAACAAATGCTGTTGCCAATAAAACTTTCTTTACATTCATAATCATAACCATAAATTGTTAACAAATACTTTTTACGCTGCAAAGATAATACATATATTTTATCCGGCACACAAGTCGCCATTTATTTTAACTACATTTACATATTTTTAACTTGCAAAACTTGAGATTTCGGGCATATCGTATTAAAATAAAAACCCCGTCAAAGCAATTCAGAAAAGAAAAAAATGAACTCAGAAAAGAAAAAATTGAAATCAAATTTCATATACATGGAAAGAAAAAAAAGAGGCGTCTTTTAACAAAAGCGCCTCTCGGAATCATTGGTTCAAATTCTTTTTTTCTACTTCAAAGGTTTCAATCCCAAAATCTGACGTGCTTCGGCAGGTGTGGCAACCTCCCTTCCGAACTCTTTCGCAAGCCTTACCACCTTTTCCACAAGTTCTCCGTTGGATTTGGCAAGAACGCCTTTTGAAAGATATACGTTATCCTCAAATCCGACCCTTACATGACCTCCGTCTATTATGGCCAATGCCGCCAAAGGGAACTCGTAACGGCCCACACCGGCAACGGTGTATGTGGAGCCTTCAGGTATCGCGCCTCTTAGGAAGGTGAAATCCCTGATGTCTCCTCCTATGCCGCCGTTCACACCGCATACGAAGTCGAAATGCATTGGGGTCTTGATGTATCCTTTCTTTGCAAGACGCACCGCCATCTCTATCATGGACTTGTCGAATACCTCGCATTCGGGTTTGATGTCCCTTTCTATCATTCTCTGCCCGAAATACTTTATGGTGTTCTCCGTATTGACGAATATGTCGTCGCCTCCGAAATTACACGTGCCGCAGTCCAGCGTGGCCATTTCGGGGTTAAGCTCGGTAGGTTGCAGACGCTCGTCGTCGCTCATTCCGACAGCTCCTCCCGTTGAAGGCTGTATGATTACATCCGGACATTCCTTTCTTATCGCCTCCATTATCACGCGGAAACGTTCCTTGTCCTGAGTGGGAGTACCGTCATCCCAACGCACATGAAGGTGTATTATGCTCGCGCCGGCCTCGTACGCGCTCTTGGCTTCGCGGACGCATTCCTCAACCGTATAGGGTACGGCGGGATTGTGTTCCTTCAATACTTCCGCTCCGCAAATGGCAGCCGTTATTATCAATTTTTCCATATCTCCTTATTATTTGTTTTTTCTCTGACATTGTTTCGGCACCACGCATGTACCGCTTGCCCTGCATACCACCACGGGTTCCGTCAATACATCGGCGGCAGAGTCCGACACGTCGGTACGTGGGGCTATAACCTTTCTGGCCTCGAACTTCATCTTTCTGGACGTATTGCCCACGTGGGTTATCTCCCCGACAGCCTCTATGTAGTCTCCCGCATAAACCGGAGCAAGAAATTCCACATTGTCGTATGCACAGAACAGACCTTCGTCACCGTCCTGTATTATGAGCAGTTCGGTAGCCACATCTCCGAAAAGGTTCAACATCCTTGCCCCGTCGACAAGGTTTCCGCCGTAGTGGGCGTCGTGAGCGCTCATCCTCACTCTTATCATTGATTTTGCAGCCATATATCTGTATTTTTATCGTTTTTCGGTTTATTTGTTTCTTACTATATAATCCACGAACAAGAAAGGAGTTCTGATGGTTTCGGGAGCCATGGAATCCACGCTTTCCTTCACCTCGGCTATGACCACATCGGCAGCAGTTGCCATCAAAGGATTGAAATTCTGACTCGTTCCCCTGTATATCAGGTTGCCATGCTTGTCCGCCACAGAAGCGCCTATCAGCGCGACATTGGCTCTCAAAGGCAACTCAAGCAGGTACTCCTTGCCGTCAACCTCAATCACTCTCTTGCCCTCTGCGGCCAAGGTGCCCAGTCCCGTAGTCGTAAGGAATCCTCCTATGCCTGCTCCGCCGATTCTCACTCTTTCGGCCAATGTACCCTGTGGCACAAGTTCCACTTCCATCTCTCCGTCCTTCATTTTCTGCTCCGTGACAGGGTTGGTGCCTATGTGGGAAACTATACATTTTTTCACGCAGCCCGAAGCGACCAAAAGACCCGAACCTTTGTCGGGATAAGCCGTATCGTTGCAAATTATGGTAAGATCCTTCTTACCAGCCTTAACCATTGCCTCGATGATTTTGTTTGCACTTCCCGCAGCAAGAAAACCACCAATCATGACGGTCATACCGTCCTTAATCATATCGACAGCCTGGTCGATTGTAATCTCTTTACTCATTTTATAACGTGTTTTATATACTCTTTTCCCGTTTCAGAAAGCAAAAGTAATCGTTTTTTTTGACTCCTACAAAGAATCGTTCAGGTTTTTATCTTAAGTCAATCGTTTTGAACAATAGTCGTCCGATAAGAATATTTTTTATACCTTTGCCATTCTGAAACTTTTTAGCGAAAAAATATTAACGGTATGTATACAGACAGTTTCATTGCAAACATAGAGGCCAACATAAAGGAGAACTGGGACCTGCCCTCGTTGAGCGACTACAAGAAAGAGCCGATATATTACAGGGAGGTGGCAAGACGGATGGCCCGTCTGCATGTTTTGTTCGAGACGGCCGGCGTGGAAAAAGGCGACAAGATAGTCATCTGCGGCAGGAACTGCGCTTCGTGGGCGATAGTGTTCTTTGCAACCCTTACATACGGAGCGGTGGCGGTGCCGCTTTTGCATGAGTTCAAAAGCGAGGCCGTGACACATCTTGTGAATCATTCGGACAGCAGGCTGATGTTTGTGGGAGATGTGGTATGGGAAGGACTGAACGCGGACGAGATGCCAAAACTGTCGGCCATAATACAGATGCAGGGATTCGAACTGGTCGGTTGCAGCGATGAGAAATTCAGGCAGGCATACGAAAACGTGGACAAGAACTTCGAAATGAAATATCCTGACGGCTTCGGCAAGGACGACATCGTTTATCACAGTGACGACTTGGATAGCCTTGCCCTTATAAACTACACGTCCGGCACAACGTCAATGAGCAAGGGGGTCATGTTGCCCTACCGTTCGCTTTTGAGCAACTACATGTTTGCATGCGAAGTACTGCCTCAAATGGTCGCAGGAATGGACGTGATATCCATGCTGCCCATGGCCCACATGTACGGCATGCAGTTCGAGATGATATTCGAGTTCATAAAGGGAATACACATACACTTCCTTACAAGGATACCTTCACCCAAACTGGTGGCGGAAGCCTTCGCGAGGGTAAAGCCCGACCTTATAATATCGGTACCACTCATAATAGAAAAGATATACAGGAGCAAGTTGAAACCGATGCTTGACAAGACCATAGTAAAGGTACTGCTACGTACGCCGATAATAGACAGCGTTCTGAAAAACAGAATACTGACAGCATTGAACGAAGCCTTTGGAGGCAGGTTCTACGAGATAATAATAGGCGGTGCGGCTTTCAACCGCGAGGTTGAAAGTTTTTTCAAGAAGATAGGCTTTGCACACACCGTGGGCTACGGAATGACGGAGTGCGGTCCGATAATATGTTATGCGGACTGGAAAAGCCACAAGTTGGGTTCATGCGGCAAGGCGGTGCCGAGAATGGAGGTGAAGATAGACTCGGAGGACGAACAAAAGCAGGTAGGGGAGATATTGGTCAGGGGAGCCAACGTAATGCTCGGCTACTACAAGAACGAGGAAGCCACACAGAACGCCTTCAAGGACGGATGGCTGAGGACGGGCGACCTGGGGCTGAAAGACAAGGACGGCAATGTGTACATCAAGGGACGAAGCAAAAACATGATACTCGGTGCAAACGGTCAGAACATCTATCCGGAAGAAATAGAAGACAAACTGAACAGTTCGGAATATGTAAGCGAAAGCCTTGTCAAGGAAGTCAACGGAAAACTGGTGGCTTTGGTTTATCTGGATC
>DXGG01000022.1 GCA_019114015.1 Candidatus Onthomorpha intestinigallinarum
TATATGCTCTTGGCAGTTGTGGAGGATTTGACCACAAACGAAAGGCAGGAATCGACCATACAGGCCAAAAGAATGAAGGCCAACGATATAACCGTGATTATGGGAGAGGTGCATATAGACTCTTTGTATGAGGGCAGTTATTATCTAACCGTTGAGGTCAGAGACAGTAAAAACATACTCCATGCTTTCAAGAGAGATGCTTTTTTCCGTCAGAGCGACAGAAAGAATCCTGCCTTGAATATGGATATTCCTAAGGATGCCTTTGTTTATGCCATGACAGACGAACAACTTACGCAGAACATAGAGAATCTTTATCCTATTGCAAACGATGATGTGAAGAGTTTTATCAACAAGGAGTTGAAGACAGCCACAAGAGAGGTCAAGATGTACTTTCTTTACAGTTTCTGGAAGAGAGAAAACGAAGCATCGCCGCAGACCGCTTGGCAGGAATATACGACAAGGCTCGATTTTGTCAATCGTAAATACTCTACGAACATAAAGAAAGGCTATGAGACCGATATGGGAAGGGTATATCTGCTTTACGGTCCTCCGACGAATATAATAGACGAGAAATTCAAGGGAACAAGCGGATTCAAGAGAAGAACCCGTGAAGACATGATGGCTACGCCCGAACTGACCAAGGCAAATGCGGACGGAGTTGTGTATCTGCCTTATCAGATGTGGAGATACGACCGTACTCCTTTCGGAGAAACAAACAGAACATTCGTATTCTACGCCCCTCAAAACAACATGGCCGAATATTTTCTTCTGCATTCCAATGCCAAGGGAGAGAAACAGGAAATATACTGGGAGAGCGTTTTATCCCGTCACACTCTTGAGGAAGGCGTTGAGGGTGATGCCGGCATACAGTTCAGAAAAGGGCATTTGTAATGCGTCTTACTCTCGCAGTAGTCATATTGAACTATAATACGGCGGATTTGCTCGGGAAATATCTTCCCTCCGTCGTGGAATATTCCGGTCAGGCCGAGATAGTATTTGTTGACAACTGCTCAACAGACGATTCCGTAAGGTATGTCGAGGAGAATTATCCTCGAATAAGGATAATACGGCTTGACAGGAACTATGGTTTTACGGGAGGTTACAACAAGGCATTGCAGCAGGTGAAGGCCGACTGCTATTGTCTGCTTAATTCTGACGTGGAAGTCACTCCCGGTTGGACGGAGCCGCTGCTTAGGATGATGCAGGACAATGACAGTATAGCGGCATGTCAGCCCAAGTTGCTGTCGTATTGTGAAAGGAACAAGTTTGAATACGCGGGTGCGGCGGGAGGTTATATAGATTACCTCGGTTATCCGTTTTGTGCAGGCAGGGTTTTCAACCATATCGAAGAGGACAGGGGACAGTACAATGACCCAAGGGAAGTGTTTTGGGCAAGCGGAGCGGCATTGGTTGTAAGAAGCGAACTGTTCCACCGTTTTGGAGGGCTGGACGAAAGGTTTTTTGCCCACATGGAGGAAATAGACTTGTGCTGGAGATTGAAAAATGCGGGCTATAAGATATGTTACAATCCCGAATCGGTGGTATATCATCTGGGAGGAGGAACTCTGAACAAGACATCCTCAAGAAAAACCTATCTTAATTTCCGTAACAACCTGCTTTTGCTTCATAAGAACCTGCCGGAAAAGGAAAAGACGAAAGTGTTTCTTGTCCGTGCATGTCTGGACTTTATAGCGGCGACGGTTTTCCTCCTTCAGTTCAAACCTTCGGAGACAAAAGCGGTTTGGACAGCCCACAAGGATTTCCGCAAAATGAAAAAACTGTATTACGGTCAAATTTCCACTGTAGGGGAATATCCGTCATGTGTGTGTTTCAGGAGCATAGTGTTTGCAGCATGGATATCAGGCAAAAAATGTTTTAATCAGCTTTTGGATTATATAAAACAATGACAATCGTATGACAGAAAGAAAGGTGAAATGTCCGCGATGCGGCAGGGAATTCGTATGCAAACACAATGCCGATTGCTTTTGCGTAAAATACACATTGAGTGAAAATGCAAAAAAAGACATCCGCTCCAAGTGGACCGAATGTCTTTGTGAGGATTGTCTCTCTGCGTATGCAGAGCTTATTGCGCCAGAATCTGAATCCTGTTCTTGGCCAATTCCACCAAGCCTCCCTTGATTCTGAAGGTCAATTTCTTGCCGTCCTTGTCAACAATTCTTATTTCCCCTTCAGCCAAGGCTGAAATCAAGGGTGCATGATTGTTAAGCAACTGGAACTTTCCGTCCGTTCCCTGAAGCTGTACCGAGGTCACTTCGCCCTCATACAAGGTTTCTTCCGGTGTTATTATGTTCAGATTCATTACTGTTGTCTGTTGGCTTGAGCTATTAATTTCTTACCCTTTTCAATCGCTTCCTCTATTGTTCCTACCATCATGAAGGCAGCCTCAGGGTACTGGTCAACCTCTCCGTTTATTATCATGTTGAAACCCTTTATGGTGTCTTCTATGGACACGAATGCACCCGGAATACCGGTGAACTGTTCTGCAACATGAAACGGTTGAGACAAGAACCTCTGTATACGTCTTGCCCTTGACACCACCAATTTGTCTTCTTCGGACAATTCTTCCATTCCGAGTATGGCGATGATGTCCTGCAGTTCGGAATATCTTTGGAGTATCATCTTTACCTTCTGTGCTGTATCGTAGTGTTCCTGACCTACAATTTCAGGAGTAAGGATACGGGAACTGGATTCCAAAGGGTCAACGGCAGGATATATACCCAACTCCGTTATTTTTCTGCTTAAGACCGTCTGTGCGTCCAAGTGTGCAAAAGTGGTGGCGGGAGCAGGGTCAGTCAAGTCGTCCGCAGGCACATAAACGGCTTGTACCGAAGTAATGGAGCCGCGGTTGGTCGATGTGATTCTCTCCTGCATTATACCCATTTCAGAGGCAAGAGTAGGCTGGTATCCCACAGCCGAAGGCATACGTCCCAACAAGGCCGATACCTCGCTTCCCGCCTGAGTGAAACGGAATATGTTGTCGATGAACAGCAATATGTCCTTGCCGCCCGTTGTCTCGTCTCCGTCACGATAGTATTCGGCAACGGTCAGACCCGACAAGGCAACCCTTGCTCTTGCTCCCGGTGGCTCGTTCATCTGTCCGAAAACCAGAGTACACTTGCTGTTCTTCAAGGCTTCCTTGTCCACCTTGGACAAGTCCCATCCGCCATTGAGCATGTCTTCCTTGAATGCCTCTCCATATGATATGACACCGCTTTCAATCATCTCCCTCAAAAGGTCGTTACCTTCACGGGTACGTTCTCCCACACCCGCAAATACGGATTGGCCGGCATATTTCTTAGCAATGTTGTTTATCATCTCCTGGATGAATACCGTCTTGCCTACGCCCGCTCCTCCGAACAGACCTATCTTTCCTCCCTTTGCATAAGGTTCTATCAGGTCTATGACCTTTATACCGGTGAAAAGAACCTCGGTAGAGGTGGACAAATTCTCGAATTTTGGAGGGTTTCTGTGGATAGGATAGGATTTTCCTGTCTTTATCTGACCTATTCCGTCAATGGTCTGACCTATCACGTTGAAAAGACGACCGTTTATTTCCTCTCCCACGGACATCGAAATCGGTTCGCCCATATTTTCCACAACAAGACCCCTCTGCAATCCGTCCGTAGAGTCCATTGCAATCGTCCTGACGGTGTTTTCGCCTATGTCCTGCTGACATTCCAATATCAGTTCACCGCCGTCCTGCTTTACAACACGCAGAGCATCGTATATCTTGGGAAGTATTTCGCCGGCCGGAAAGGAAACGTCCACAACCGCACCTATTATCTGCGAAATCTTGCCCTTGCTAACAACATTACTCATATATGTTCATGTATTATTAGATTCGAGTTGCGAATATACGCTTTTTAATCGATAAAAAACAAAAGGAAACGGCATATTTCTATTCATGATGCCTTATAATTCACTAAATCAATTGTTTATCTAATCTTAAAAATATAAAAACTTTAGTCTTGCGAATGAAACGGGATTTGGAGAAAATGAAATAAGGTTTGGGATTTTCCTTTTCTGATTCCGTTTTCGTGGAATAAAGATTGGGTCGGCATGCTTCCGGAACAGAATAATTATTCCTATCTTTGTACATTGAAAACATGCGTAGTATATGGA
>DXGG01000221.1 GCA_019114015.1 Candidatus Onthomorpha intestinigallinarum
GCCCTGACCAGGGTGTACGGCGTGGGTCCCGCAATGGCCAAAAAGCTTATGGAGTTTTATCCCTCTGCGGAGGATTTGTTCAATGAAACCGCCGCAGGACTGGAAATAATATTTAAAGGACGGAAAAAGACGATAGAATCCGTTTTGAGTAAATCCATGTTTCCTGTTTGTGAAAGGGAGTTGAGGTTCATTGAGGAAAATGAGATAAGGGCTTATTTTTTTACTGACCAGGACTATCCCGAAAGGCTCAGACGTATGGATGACCCGCCTGTATGTCTTTTTGTAAAGGGCAGGGGCAGTTTGGACGCTGACAGAATGGTAAGCATAGTTGGGACAAGACATGCGACCGATTATGGCAAGTGGATGACGGCAAACATAGTGCACGAGTTGCATCGTTACGGAGTAAGCACCGTAAGCGGTCTGGCTCTTGGCATAGACTCCATGGTGCATATAAGATCCGTAGCCGAAGGCATGCCCACATTCGGCGTATTGGGTCACGGACTGGACAGGATTTACCCTTCGTCCAACTGGGATTTGGCAAAAGCCATGACGGACAGGGGCGGACTGGTTACGGAGTTCTTCTCCGAAACCGAGTTGAGCTCCTACAATTTCCCTCGCAGAAACAGGATAATAGCGGCTCTTTGTGACCTTTGCATCGTTGTCGAAAGCAGCAGAAAAGGAGGCTCTCTTATCACTGCAAGACTGGCACAGGATTACAACAGGGAGGTGCTTGCCGTTCCCGGAAGAGTGAGTGATGTAAATTCAGAAGGATGCAATAATCTGATAAGCAATAATATGGCTGCGGATTTATCCAACCTGGACCGTATTGGAGAGATAATGAACTGGAATGTACGGGATGCACAAACTGCAAACGGAGATACAATAAGTCGGAAATCCATTCCTGATATACCTTTGAACGATAATGAGAAAAAGGTATACGAATATATAGAAAAGAACAAGAGGGTGACCATAGATGAGATATCTTCTGCCTGTTCGATAAGCATTTCCATTCTTTCTTCACTGCTTATGGTTTTGGAGCTTAAAGGCTTGATTAAAGCTCTTCCCGGCAAAAGCTACGAAGTATTTTAACCGATAAATCCATCTTCTAAGGCCGATACAATAAAAATAAGTAGTCGTTATAGGATTTACGTATATTTCCATATTGTTTGTATTACTTGTTTTTTGTTTCTGTATTTGTATTTAATATACTGTAAACCATGTTTTTACATGCTTAGTCGCCATTGGCTACGATATATTATAAACGTTAAATTTGTGTATATTCAATATTTTTTCATTGATTGTGTTTTGTGGAACGGAGAAAAAGTAATAACTTTGACGGCGTAAAGAAATCTTTAATCAAATTATTATTAACCAAAAAAAGAAGCTTTATGAAGAGACTTTTACTATTTGCAATGGCGATAGTCTTTGCAATGCATCTGTCGGCTCAAGAGACGACGTATGCTGTCGGGGAGTATAGCACTGGGACATCTTCGTATGTACCTTTGTACACTTTTTATAATTACAGTTACTCCCAAAGTATTTACCCTGCCGATTCATTGCAGCCGGGAATGATTACTGCAATAAGTTACAAGTATGCTGCGAGCGACAGTGAAACAATTCCGTCCGTTATCTATATGGGAGAAGTTACTCGCAGTGCATTTTCCGGTATTACGGATTGGATTCCGGTATCCGAGCTTACTCAGGTATTCAGCGGCAGTGTGACGTTCTCCAATGGTTGGGTGAGGATAGATTTGAATGAACATTTCAATTACACTGGAGAAGGGAATCTTGTTGTAGCTTACGTGAATGAGCGAGGATATTACACGTCTTCTCGGTATTTCAACACTTTCTCAATCAATTCTGCTTCATTGTACGAGTATCGTGATGAGAGTATTATCTCACCATCCAATCCTCCTTCCGGTTCAGTCGTAAGTTATGTTCCGAGTACAAAATTTCATGTATGGCCAGAGGGGGTTGAATATTGTTATCCTCCGGAGAATTTGACTGTGTCGAATATTACCTCTACAAGCGCCGATATTACGTGGACGGCCAATGAAGAGTCCACTTCGAGTGAGTACGGTATAGCATACAGGGTTGAAGGCAGTGAAGAATGGATAGAGTTGGACAATGTGTCGGGTGAGAATACCTCTGTTGCAGACTTGGAGGCATTTACAAGATATGAAGTTAAGGTTTGGACAATATGTTCAGAGGCAAATAGTCCTGAGACGATTGTAAGTTTTGTTACATCTCCTGATGAGAGTGTATCCAATACGGTTCCTTTCTATGAAGATTTTGACAGTGAAGATTATTCCAAGTGGAATATGGAAAACGGTACAGCAGTCAATCAGTGGCATAGAGGTACAGCGGAAAACAATACCATGACAGAGGATGGCACTCCTACAGAAGGTGGTGGTGCCATGTATATAAGTAATGACAACGGCGCAACCAATGCATATAATAATGGCAGTATGTCTACTGTGTATTTGTACACTTTTGTGAATTTCGGTGAGGGAGATGCATTTAAGTTGACGTTCGACAGGAAAGTTATGGGAGAATCTAGTTTTGATTATTTGAGGGTTTATCTGATGGATGTGGATGCTGAGCTTTCTACAAGTAGTGTTCCTTCAGAGAGTTTGGCGATAACACCACAATTGAACGAACAAAACAGTTGGATAAGGGAGTATATTTTAATATCAGGAGAAAATGCCAACACCACAAAGAAACTGGTTTTCATGTGGCGTAATGATGGTAGTCAAGGAGACAATCCGCCTGCAGCCATAGACAATGTGTCGGTTACAAGTACTTTTTGCGATTTTGCCACGAACGTCACTGTGGAGACGATGGATATGGGCGAATCTGTCAGCGCGGATGTTAATATTACCGATAACAATGATAATGCTACGGAGTATATAGTTGAGTACAAATTGGAATCGGACAATGCATGGACTTCCATGTCATCATCTGACAATCCTGTTGTTGTCAATGATTTGCTTCATGGTAGCAGATATGATTTGAGGGTTTTTACCGTGTGTGACGGAGAGGATACATCGTTTGTGTCGAACGTATTTTCGTTCAATACTCCTTGTGTTCCTGTAATTGAATTCCCTTATGTCATGAATTTTGAAGAAACATTTCAAGATTCGGACGGAGTAATAGGCAACAGAGCCATTCCTTTGTGTTGGTACAATATCAATGGCGGATACAATTCTTATTATTGGACTAATGGTTCTTACGGAGCATACAACGGAAGTCAGTGTTTGCAGTACAATGGAGCTTATTCCGGAGGAAATTATGCATTTTCAGATTGGGTAATATCTCCTGCATTTGAACTTACCGGTGGAGAGAGGATGAACTTTATGGCTAAGGTTACCAACAGTGCGCCTGCAACGCTTAAGGTTTACGCCAAGGATGTATCCGAGGAGGACATAAGCTCTATTGCCGATACTTCAGACTTTACATTGGTTGAAACCTTGCATCTGAATGCTTCTGGCAATTATGAAAGTTATGAAGTAGGACTTGGAGCGTACACAAGCAATACACGCATAGCTTTGGTTGTTAATAGTATATCACCTACGTTTTATATAGACTCATTGACGATAAGTGCATTGCCTGAATGTCCTGAAGTGTATGGATTGAGGGCTTTGATATCATCAAGCGAGAGTATATCCGTAGATTTCAATGCAACCACCGATATTGGCAGCGGTTATGTATTGGCATACGGACAGGCAGCTTCGGCAGAGGAGTTCGATCCTAATTCAGCGGAAACAATACCTATAGGTTCTGCTGACGAGTTGCCGTACATTATAGACGGTCTTACTACAGGCGAGACATATTATTTTGCAGTTAAGCAAAATTGTGCAGATGAATTTTCCGATGTGGTTTCCTGTCAATTGCAGAGTACGGTTACATTGCCTTATGAACAGAATTTTGAGGATTTGGAAAATGTTTCCGAATGGAGTTTTGTATCATCAGAGCCAAATGAATGGTTTATCGGTTCGGTGGTAAACAATACGGAAGACGGTATGAATTCTCTTTATGTGACCAACGATGACGGAGTTACCAATGCTTATACTCCACCTGCTACATATAGTACAAATTATATTTATGCGAGTACGATTGTAGAGTTCGGGGAAGGAATAGGCTTTTTATTGTCATACGATTGGAAAGCAGGAGGTAATTATAATAATTATTTGAAGGTTTTTTTGATGCCTACAGATGCGGAGATTTCAAACAACTCAGAGCCTTATTTTTATGAGATAAGCAATGGTGTAAAATACGGAGCTTCTTCATGGCAAAGAGATACCATAATATTGGATGGCAGCTGTGCCAATACCACACAGAAAGTGGTGTTTATGTGGAGTAGTTATGGAGAGTGGGACGGTTCCGTTTACAATCCTCCTGCAGCAATAGACAACATTAACATAGATGCGCGTGAATGTGTTGAGGTTACTAATTTGACTTTGACCACGGAAGATGCGGGAGAAAGTGCAAACATAACCGTATCGTTTACAGATGCCAATGAGGTAGGAAACTATACCTTGGAATATAAACTTTCCGATGCCACGGAATGGACGGTCATAACAAATTTGAATGAAACGACCTACACAATAGAAGATCTTCTTTACGGAACGGAATATGACGTAAGGGTTATGACGGTTTGTTCGGACGAGGCTTATTCAAATTATGTTGAGGCAAGTATTTATACTGCTTGTTCAAATTTGATTGCTCCTTGGAGCGAAACATTTGATTCTGATGTCAGTGATTCTCTTTGTTGGGGTATTTATTCGGGAGCATTCCCTACAGGAACTATGCAGTTTTCATCACTAACGCCTTATAGTTATGGATGGAGTCATTCAACGCTTCCTGTCAATGGAATCGTAAACAGCAGAATGGCAACCAATATTTATTATACGAATCAATATTGGCTGGTTACTCCTTCCATCGATTTGGGAGACGGTTCAACCACATATCAGATAGCGGCAGACGTTATGTTGAGAAACTATAATTCTGATACAGATCCTGAATATGCTTCCGATGACATGTTTGCTATTTTGGTATCTACGGACAACGGTCAATCATGGTCTTCTGCCAATGCCCTTGTTTATAAGGATGGCGATGCGGATACCGAACATGATTTCTCCGATTTCGGACGTACCCCTACAAGGGTTATGTACAAGTTGGTAGATGCTGAAGACAATCCTATTACGGGAGTTGTCAAGTTCGCATTCTTCGGAGGAAGTACAATATCCAATGCAGACAATTATTTGTTTATAGATAATGTATATGTTAGCGAGTGGAGTGAGTGTCCTGCACCTTATGCCGTAACAGTAAGCAATATAGGAACGGAGACCGCTACGGTTTCATTCAGCGAGGCAGGCAATGCAACCGCATGGGAATACGTCTTGTTGGAAGACGGAGAGACAGATCCTGCTTTGGGTGAACCTGTTGATGTTGAATCCAATCCTATATCATTGACGGGACTTACTCCGGGCATGGCTTATGCCGTTGCCGTAAGAAGCGTTTGCGATGATTATTCTCCATGGTCTTCGGTTGTTAGATTCTCTACGGTTACCGAGTTGCCATATTCAACGGATTTCTCCAATGAGACGGACAATGCAGTGTGGAGTACTACTACATCGGGAGCGAACTCTTGGGCATTCGGTTCTGCTACGGCAATGGACGATGGCGGCATGTCCGCTTACGTATCCAATGACGGCGGAACATCTTATGTGGCAACATCCGATGCTTCCATAATGTACATGAATAGACTGTTTGATTTCGGAGACGGCAGTGTTACATACAATCTTGAATTCGAATATAAGATTTCAGGTCATATTGATGGCTCTACTGTTAGTAGCGGTATAGTTGTTTACGTGCTCGAACCTACGGTGTCTTTACCGGCAACATCCTTGCCTTCACAGGATCCTGTTGCAATATTGCAGGGTCAGGAAGATTGGACAAATACAATGATTGAGCTTACCGGATTGAGCGGAACGAAACAGATAGTATTTCTTACATGGGGCTATGACCAGACAGGAGCCTTGACAGTGCCAGCGGCTATTGATGACCTATCCATAGACGAGGCTACATGTTTGAGCCCTACGGAAATAGATGTAACCAATATTACCGAGACTACTGCCGACATAAGTTGGACGGGAACATCCGACAGTTATGTCATCTCCTACGGACCTGCCAATGGAACGGATGAAGATTTGGTTGAAATAGATGCAACCGAATCACCGTTCACCTTGACTGATTTGACACCGAGCACGGAATACATATTCGCCATCAAGGGTATTTGCGGAGAGGACGAATCGGCTTACAACGGTTATTATCTTTTCAGGACGGCATGCGGAGCAATACCTGCACCATGGACAGAGAACTTCAATTCTGATGTTTCAGATGATGAGTGTTGGAGTCAAGGCAAAGCATTGTTGCCACAAACAGGAACGGTGGAGACATCTTCTTTTGCAACTTCTAGTAGTTGGAGTTATAGCACTAGTATCGTAAATGGAGTCTCTGATTCAAGGATGAAAATAAATATATGGTCTAATACTTATAAAGATTGGCTTATAACGCCTTCTATTGATTTGGGAGACGGTTCCACCGTATATCAGATAGCGGTTGACGTAATGCTTACCGATTATTATAATGATGCGGAGCCGGATCCTGCACCGGATGACAGGTTCGCCATATTGGTATCGACTGACAACGGAGCAACATGGTCGGCAGACAATGCCCTTATCTATGCGGACAATGATGATGATACCGAACACAATTTCTCAGATTTGGGACGTACACCTACAAGAGCTACGTATGTATTGACAGATGTTGACGGTAATCCTATATCCGGAGTTGTCAAGTTTGCCTTCTACGGAGAAAGTACACAATCCAACGGAGACAATGATTTGTACATAGATAACATAGAGGTAAGCGAAGCTGAAGAGGTTGTAGTACCGGACCCATGTGCCGAGCCAACCGACCTTACAGTTGCGAACATCACCGAGACGACAGCCGAGTTGACGTGGACTGCAGGCGGCAGCGAGAGTTCATGGCAGGTAAGGTTGGGAGAGGACGGAGAGGCTGTTGACGTTACTGCAACAAGCCATACCTTTACCGAATTGACGGCAAGCACACAATACACAGCCTACGTAAGGGCTAACTGCGGTGAAAGCTATTCGACATGGGTGTCCATAGCATTTACGACAGCAGGAGAAGGTATTGTTAATCCGGTTGTTACGACAGTAGCGGCAAGCAACGTTACCGAGACGGAAGCTACCTTGAATGCAACTGTGGTTGAAGGCAGTGAGGCTATCACGGCAAGAGGCTTCAGATACAGGACAACAGGAGCAACGGATTGGACTGACGTAGCTGCAACGGGAACGACAACCCTTACTGCAACGCTTACGGACTTGACACCTGCCACTTCATACGAGTTCAAGGCATACGTGACAGTTGGTACGGAAGAATTTGAAGGAGAAGTCTTGACATTCACAACCGAGAGTGAGGAGATAGAAATAGTGATGGGTACGGTAGAAACGAATGAGGCAAGCAATATCAACGACCATACGGCAGTATTGCACGGAACGTTGACTTCAAACGGAGGAGATGACAGCTATACGGTAGGCTTCTTGATGTCCACAATGGAAGACTTCGACATGGAGACACCTAATGTAGTCACCTTGACAGCGACCGAGAATGCGGGAGCATTGACGGCCAATGCTACGGATTTGGAATCGGGAACGAACTATTTCTTCAGGGCATACATTACCAATGATGCGGGCACGGCATACGGCGATATAAAGACGTTTGTTACCACATCAGGTTTGAGCGATGCAGAAGGAGGCTTGAGTGCAGTTATCTATCCGAATCCTGCGAGCGGCAAGGCTACAATCGAGATAGAGGGCTTGAATGAGTCTGCGAGATTGATTGTTACGGACTTGCAGGGCAGAGTATTGAGCAGTGACGATTTGCGTTCCGGAGCGAAGACGTACGAAATGGATTTGACGGGCTTAGCGAGCGGAGTTTACTACATAAGGATAGTAACGGACAACGCTGTATCGACACAGAAGTTGATAGTGAAGTAAGCAAATACATTCCTAAAAAATAAGGGCTGCAATGCAGCCCTTATTTTTTTATTGTCAATCGGTTATTATCAACCAATTTGTTTGCAAATGTGAACTTTTCCAGTTCTTGCCTATATCAACTATCGTATTATCCTTTTTTCTGTACCATCCCTGAGACCATGATCCCATATCCAGATATATGGCTTTGTCCGCTCCTAATTCCACAAGTCCTCTTGAGAAATCATCTATATGCAGTTTCTCCTCGCTTTCGACTATTGATGCCTGTCCGTTTATCAGAACCAGTGCTCGTCTTTCAGTTTTTCTATCCTTGAAAACATCACACTTTTTTATTTGAAAATCCCAAACAAGCAACATCTGTTGGAAATAGTCCCCTTTCCGTTTTATCGCTTCCTTATAATTGTAATTACTGTTTTCATGTAAAGGGAATATATCAACAGTGTCATTTATTATGATGCAATAAGCCGTTTCTTCTTCTGTAGGATATACTTTCTCCAAACCATTGGATACACTCTTTCCGACAATTCTTTCTGGCGGACGGGAAGTAAAAGCAGCAACAACCGACATATAAATACTTTCATCATCGATATCGGGTTTTTCTCTCACGAACCTGAAACGAGCATTTTCAGGAGTATATCTTATAAAATGCAAGTCAGTCGTATCCCTGTTCAATACCAAGGTATCAACTACAACTCCTTGTGAGAAAATTTCAATTTGTATAAAAAGGAAAAATACGAAAAAAAGTATTTTCCTCACTTTCATCAGGCTTTCCCCATCGGATTTATCATCTCGTAGGATGATGAAGCCTGCATGTCGGATATGGTTCCATGCGTTCTTTCATACTTATTTATATTATCCTGCAAAGCAGAAAGCAATTTTTTTGCGTGTATAGGTGAAAGTATTACACGACTCTTGACTTGAGCCTTTGGCACTCCGGGCATAATCTGTATAAAATCCAATACAAACTCCGTTGGGGAATGTTGTATCAACTGAAGATTGCTGTATACACCCTGAGCAACATCCGGAGTCAGCTCTATATCCAACTGTCCTTTCTTTTCTTCTTGCTGTTCCATATAAAAACTGTTTTAATTTGTTTGAAAAAAAAGACGCTGCAAAAAAACAGCGTCTTTCACGTTTATTCTTTATCCATACTATTCTGCTGCCAACTTCTCTGCCGGTTTTCTTCCTCGTCTTATCGGCTGAATGGTCTGAGTACCTTGTTCATCCAACTGATCTTTGTTCGCGACAATCAAATCATTATATTCGGTCAATCCCGTTCCGGCAGGTATAAGATGACCCACCAAAACATTTTCCTTCATTCCCAACAAATAATCCGTTTTTGCATTTATTGCAGCCTCCGTCAACACTTTGGTGGTTTCCTGGAAAGATGCGGCAGATAAATAACTCTTAGTTTGCAACGAAGCCTTGGTAATACCCTGAAGTACCTGCCTTGCTGTTGCAGGCTTAGCATCCCTGGCCTGTATCAAAGCCTTGTCCTTTCTCTTTAATGAAGAGTTTTCATCTCTCAACTTCCTCGCCGTGATGATTTGTCCGTTTGCATAATTTTCACTGTCGCCATGGTCTTCCACAACTTTCATTTCGAATATCCTGTCGTTTTCCTCTTGAAAATCCAATCTGTTGACCATTTCGCCTTCCAAGAAATTAGTATCGCCCGGATCCTCTATCTCCACTTTCCTCATCATCTGTCGAACAATAACCTCAAAGTGTTTGTCATTGATTTTAACACCCTGCAAACGATACACTTCCTGCACTTCATTTACAATATATTCCTGTACCTTAGTAGGTCCTTTTATTGCTAATATGTCGGCAGGTGTTACGGCACCTTCACTCAACGGTGTTCCTGCTCTCACATAGTCGTTTTCCTGAGCAAGTATCTGTTTGGTCGTAGGTATAAGGTATGTTCTTTGTTCTCCCGTCTTGTTCGTTATTATAACCTCTCTGTTACCCCTTTTCAATTTTTTATTCAACGAAACAACGCCGTCTATTTCCGCTACTATTGCAGGATCAGACGGATTACGGGCTTCAAACAATTCCGTTACCCTTGGAAGTCCTCCCGTTATATCCCCTGCCTTGCCAAACGACCTCGGTATCTTAACCAAATTCCTTCCCTGTTTTATCTTTTCTCCATCCTCTACCGTCAAATGCGCTCCGACAGGTATATCATACGTCTTTATAACCTCACCTTTCTTGTCAACTATACTGATTGAAGGATTTTTCGACTTCTGACGCGTTTCTATTATGACCTTATCCTGCAATCCTGTCTGGTCGTCAGACTCCACTCTATAAGTAACACCTTCTATAATGGCATCAAACTTAACCTTACCAGCAACTTCAGAAATTATAACCGCATTATATGGATCCCACTCAGCAATAACATCGCCCTTATGTACCTCAACATCATTATCGAAAAACAACTTGGCTCCATAAGGAATATTGGCAGAAGAAAGAATAGAACCGGTATGTTTATCAACTATACGCATTTCCGCGGAACGACCTATTACAACATTATAGTTATTATTTTCCTCGTCCTCAAAAGGTACGGCTCTCAATTCGTCTATCTGAAGTAATCCGTCATATTTTGCCGTTATCTTTGAACTTGTTCCTATGTTTCCTCCCGCAACACCACCGACATGGAATGTACGCAAGGTCAACTGTGTTCCCGGCTCGCCTATTGATTGCGCCGCTATGACACCGACAGCCTCTCCTTTTTGTACCAATTTACCAGTTGCCAGATTCCTGCCGTAACATTTGGCACAAACTCCACGTTTGCTTTCGCATGTCAATACCGAACGTATCTCGACTTCTTCAATAGGAGAATCCTCTATCTTCTGGCATATATCTTCCGTCAACTCATCTCCTGCCTTTGCTATCTGCTCGCCCGTTTGAGGATGTACAATATCATGCACTGTTACCCTTCCCAAAATTCTGTCATAAAGACTTTGAACCACATCCTCATTCTTCTTCAACGCCGTAGTAGGAATACCTCTCAATGTACCACAATCCTCCTCGGTTATTATAACATCATGAGCGACATCCACCAATCTTCTTGTCAAATAACCCGCATCGGCTGTCTTCAACGCAGTATCTGCCAAACCTTTTCTTGCTCCGTGTGTCGAAATAAAGTATTCCAACACCGACAAGCCTTCCTTGAAATTCGATATAATAGGATTCTCTATAATTTCCGCCCCAGTAGAACCTGACTTTTGAGGCTTTGCCATCAATCCTCTCATACCGGTCAACTGACGTATCTGTTCCTTACTACCACGGGCTCCCGAATCAAGCATCATGTAAACAGGATTGAATCCCTGTCTGTCTTCGGATATATGCTTCATCACTACATCGGTAAGCCTTCTATTGGTATCCGTCCATATATCGATGACCTGATTATATCTTTCATTGTTGGTGATAAGACCCATCTGATAATTCATCATTACCTCGTCCACAGACGTATTGGCTTCATTTATCATTTCTACCTTCTCTTCCGGAACCAAAACATCTCCAAGGTTAAACGACAAACCACCGGTGAAAGCCATCTTGTATCCCAAATCCTTTATATCATCAAGGAATTTTGCTGTTTTGGCCATACCGCACACTTTCAAGACGTCTCCTATAATGTCCCTAAGCATGCTTTTCTTCAAAACTACATTTATAAAACCATACTCTTCAGGAACAACCATATTGAACAAAACACGTCCTACTGTCGTATCTATGATTTCCGTCTTTGGCTCAGGGTCCTCTTTTCTTAAGCGTCTTAGTTTTATGTTCGCATGAAGATCTACTGCCTTTTCATTATAGGCTATCTGTACCTCTTCTGAAGAATAGAATATTTTGCCTTCTCCCTTTACCGTCTCCTTGTCATCAGACACCTTACCCTTGGTCATATAATACAATCCAAGCACCATATCCTGAGAAGGTACAGTAATAGGCGAACCATTTGCAGGATTCAATATGTTATGTGAAGCCAACATCAACATCTGAGCTTCCAATATAGCCGCATTTCCAAGCGGAACATGCACCGCCATTTGGTCACCGTCGAAGTCTGCATTGAAAGCTGCACAAACCAACGGATGCAGTCTTATTGCCTTACCTTCCACCAATTTAGGCTGGAAAGCCTGTATACCCAATCGGTGAAGAGTCGGAGCTCTATTCAGCAAAACAGGATGACCTTTGAGTATGTTCTCCAAAATCTCCCATACGACAGGTTCTCTTCTGTCAACTATTTTTTTTGCAGACTTAACTGTCTTGACCAAACCCCTCTCCAACATCTTCCTTATAATGAAAGGCTTGAACAACTCAGAAGCCATATCCTTAGGCAAACCGCACTCATGCATCTTCAAGTCAGGTCCTACCACGATAACTGAACGACCTGAATAATCCACACGTTTTCCCAACAAATTCTGACGAAAGCGACCTTGTTTACCTTTCAAGAAATCGGACAAAGACTTTAACGGTCTATTAGAATCCGATTTAACCGAACTAACTTTTCTTGAATTGTCAAAAAGTGAATCAACGGCTTCCTGCAACATACGTTTTTCATTACGCATTATAACATCAGGAGCCTTTATCTCTATAAGTCTCTTAAGCCTGTTGTTTCTTATTATTACTCTTCTGTACAAATCATTAAGATCCGATGTAGCAAATCTTCCTCCATCCAATGGAACCAAAGGCCTCAAATCAGGCGGAATAACAGGAACAACCTGTACAATCATCCATTCCGGTCTGTTTTCTTTCCTATTCCTCGACTCCCTGAACGCTTCCACTACATTCAATCGTTTCAATGCATCATGTTTCCTTTGCTGAGAAGTCTCATTATTTGCCTGATGTCTCAATTCATAGGAAAGAGCATCCAAATCCAAATCCTTAAGCAATATGTAAAGAGCCTCCGCTCCCATTTTTGCAACAAATTTATTCGGATCATCATCCGGAAGCAACCTGTTTTCTGCCGGCAGTTTTTCCATTATGTCGAAATACTCCTCCTCACTGAGGAAATCCATCTTGTTTATCTCATATTGAGCAGCTATTCCGGGATTGATTACTATATATTTCTCATAATATATTATCTGATCCAATTTCTTGCTTTGTATTCCCAGCAATGAACCTATCTTGTTCGGCAATGAACGGAAAAACCATATGTGAGCAACTGGAACAACTAATTTTATGTGCCCCATTCTCTCCCTTCTTACTTTCTTTTCCGTGACTTCCACACCACACCTGTCACAGATTATACCTTTATAACGTATTCTTTTATATTTTCCGCAATGACATTCCCAATCCTTTACCGGTCCGAATATTCTTTCACAGAACAAACCGTCTCTTTCCGGCTTATAAGTTCTGTAATTTATTGTTTCAGGTTTCAACACCTCACCTCTCGATCTTTCCTCTATCGACTGCGGAGATGCCAAACTTATGGTCATTGAACTAAATACACTATTTATTTGATTTTCTTTCTTAGCTGTCATAATCTTTAATCTTGAGTATCCGTTACCTCATTGATTTTAATCGAACGAAACATCCAAATTCAATCCTCTCAATTCATGAACCAGAACATTGAATGATTCCGGAATTCCGGGAGTAGGCATATTGTCTCCTTTAACTATCGCTTCATAAGCTTTCGCTCTACCCACAACATCATCAGACTTGACTGTCAATATCTCCTGCAAAACATGTGAAGCTCCAAATGCCTCCAATGCCCATACTTCCATTTCTCCGAATCTTTGTCCTCCAAACTGAGCTTTACCACCCAAAGGTTGTTGTGTAATCAAAGAATACGGTCCTATACTTCTCGCATGCATCTTATCATCTATCATATGATGCAACTTGAGCATATAAACATAACCCACTGTTGCAGGCTGGTCAAACACCTCTCCCGTCTCACCATCCCTAAGGTAACATTTGCCGTTATGCGGCAAGCCAGCCTTATCCATATAGGCATTAACCTCATCCAATGTTGCGCCATCAAAGATAGGTGTATGAAATCTCAGATTCAATTCATGACCTGCCCATCCCAAAACGGTTTCAAAAATCTGACCCAAATTCATACGTGAAGGAACTCCCAACGGATTCAATACTATGTCTACAGGTTTACCATTATCCAAGAAAGGCATGTCTTCCTCACGTACGATTTTAGCAACAATACCCTTGTTTCCATGTCTACCTGCCATTTTGTCACCTACTTTCAACTTCCTTTTCTTGGCAATATATATCTTTGCCATTTGAACTATTCCCGTAGGCAAATCATCTCCGATAGTAGCAGCATAAGTTTGTCTAGCCAAAGCTCCTTGCAACTCTCTGTTTTTTATGTTGTAATTATTCAACATCTCCTCAACCAATTCATTTGTCTTCGAGTCTGTTGTCCATGAATTAGGATTCACATTGTCATAATCTATTGCAAGTAACAATTTCTGATTAAACTTGGATTTCTTTGGTATGATCTCTTCTCCATAAGAAGAATAAACCCCGGCTGAAACCCTACCTGTCAACAAAACAAACAACTTGTCAACAAGCTTGTTCTTTAATTCGGAAGCCTCAGAATCATACTTGGCCTTCAAATTACGGACGATTTCATTATCCTTTTGCCTTGTCTTTTTGTCCTTGATAAAACGGGTAAACAACTTCTTGTCTATAACTATACCGCTGATAGAAGGTGGAACCTTCAATGAAGCGTCTTTTACATCACCCGCTTTGTCTCCAAAAATAGCTCTCAACAATTTTTCTTCAGGTGTAGGATCCGACTCTCCCTTAGGCGTTATCTTTCCAACTAAAATATCCCCCTCCTTGACATAAGCACCAATCCTTACCATTCCATTCTCATCAAGGTCTTTAGTCGCTTCCAAACTAACATTTGGAATATCTCTGGTCAACTCTTCCAAACCACGCTTGGTTTCTCTAACCTCAGTAATAAATTCCTCGACATGAACAGAAGTAAAAATATCTTCCTTTACTACTTTTTCCGAAATAACTATCGCATCCTCATAATTATAACCTTTCCATGGCATAAATGCAACCTGCAAATTGCGACCCAACGCCAAAACACCATCCTTGGTAGCATATCCTTCACAAAGAACCTGACCCTTAACTACCTTATCCCCTTTGTTTACTATTGGACGCAAATTGATGGAAGTGCTCTGATTAGTCCTTTGGAATTTAGTAAGTTTATACCTTTTAAGATCGTCATCAAAACTTACCAGACGTTCATTTTCATCCCTGTCATATCTTATGACTATCTCATTAGCATCAACATATTCCACTATACCGTCACATTCCGCATGAATCAACACTCTGGAATCATAAGCGACGGAACGTTCTATGCCGGTACCAACTATTGGTATTTCAGGATTTAACAACGGTACTGCCTGCCGCATCATATTGGAACCCATCAATGCTCGGTTAGCATCGTTGTGTTCCAAAAATGGTATAAGAGAAGCTGCTATCGAAGCTATCTGGTTGGATGCAACATCCATCAAATCAACCTTATCCGGAGAAACAATAGGGAAATCTGCCATTTGTCGAGTCTTAACCCTATCCTCTGTTATACAATAGTTCGCATCCATCTTGGTTGCAGCCTGAGCAACTATCTTGTCTTCTTCTTCCTCTGCCGTCAAATAAACCGCACCATCCTCTACAAGCACTTTTCCATTTTTAACCTTATAGTACGGAGTTTCTATGAATCCCAAAGAATTTATCTTGGCAAAAACACTCAAAGAAGATATCAAACCTATGTTAGGTCCTTCAGGAGTTTCTATTGTACACAAACGGCCGTAATGCGTATAGTGTACGTCTCTTACTTCAAAACCTGCTCTTTCTCTTGACAAACCTCCCGGTCCCAATGCAGAAATTCTCCTTTTGTGAGTCAATTCAGACAAAGGATTCGTCTGATCCATGAACTGAGATAACTGATTCGTTCCAAAAAACGAATTTATCACGGAAGACAACGTTTTTGCATTTATCAAATCCGTAGGTGTAAACACCTCATTATCCCTGACATTCATCCTTTCCCGTATTGTCCTTGCCATACGAGAAAGACCTACTCCAAATTGAGCGTATAATTGTTCTCCAACAGTTCTTATCCTACGATTACTCAAATGGTCTATGTCGTCCACCTCTGTCTTAGAATTGATAAGCTCAATAAGATATTTTATTATCGATATAATATCTTCTTTGGTAAGTACCTTTATATCTTTGCTGACATTTAAGTTCAATTTGGTATTTATTCTGTACCTGCCGACATCACCCAAATCATATCTCTTATCGGAAAAGAACAGTTTCTCTATTATTCCTCTCGCTGTTTCTTCATCAGGTGGCTCAGCACTACGCAATTGTCTATATATATATTCTACAGCCTCCTTGGCATTATTGGCTGTATCTTTCTTCAATGTATTGAATATTATAGAATAGTCAACAGCAGTAGAGTCATCATTGTGTAACAATATCGTCTTTACACCAGAATCCAATATTTGTTCTATATGTTCTTGTTCTAGGACTGTTTCCCTTTCAATGACGGTTTCCGTTCTTTCTATGGAAACAACCTCTCCTGTATCTTCATCAACAAAATCTTCAATCCACGAACGCACAACCCTGGCCGCCAACCTTCTGCCTATTACTTTCTTAAGACTGGTCTTTTGTGCTTTAACCTCTTGCGCAAGATTGAAAATCTCTAAAATATCCTTATCGGTTTCATAACCAATGGCCCTGAGAAGAGTTGTTATGGGCAACTTTTTTTTCCTATCAATATAGGCATACATCACGTTATTTATATCCGTGGTGAATTCCATCCATGAGCCTTTAAAAGGAATTATTCTCGCCGAATAAAGTTGCATCCCATTGGCATGTGTACTCGTTCCGAAAAACACTCCCGGAGAACGATGTAACTGCGAAACAACAACACGTTCTGCCCCATTTATGACAAACGTACCCTTAGGAGTCATGTAAGGAATCATTCCCAAATAAACGTCCTGGATTATTGTTTCAAAATCTTCGTGTTCTGGATCCGTACAAAACAATTTCAGTTTTGCCTTTAACGGAACACTGAATGTAAGCCCTCTTTCAATACACTCATCTATCGTATAGCGAGGCGTATCTATGAAATAATCAAGAAATTCGAGGACGAAATTATTTCTTGCATCGGTTATCGGAAAATTTTCTGAGAATACTTTGTACAATCCTTCATTTACTCTGTTCTCAGAATTAGTCTCCAATTGAAAAAAGTCTCTGAATGACTTCAACTGAATATCCAAAAAATCAGGATAATCAAAATGCTTCACAGAAGCGAAACTTACTAAAGTTGGATTATTTTGTGCCAAGGTAAAAAAAATTATAAGGTTAAAAAATAAGTTCGATACAAAACACAATGAAGGAACGGGTATTCTTTACTAAAGAATACCTCATTCCCTTATCTTTTCTAGATGTGGTGAAATGTCTTACTTAATCTCAACCTTTGCACCAGCCTCTTCCAACGCTTTCTTTAAAGATTCTGCTTCGTCCTTTGCAACACCTTCCTTCAATGTCTTAGGTGCAGCATCTACCAATTCCTTAGCTTCTTTCAATCCCAAAGAACAAAGATCCTTTACCAACTTAACAACATTAAGTTTGGAAGCACCTGCCTCTGTCAAAACAACATCAAAAGCTGTTTTCTCCTCTACGGCGGCTGCCGGACCTGCTGCCGGACCTGCTGCCACTGCCACTGCTGCAGCTGCAGGCTCTATACCATATTCTTCCTTCAATATATCAGCTAACTCTTTAACTTCTTTTACTGATAAATTCACCAATTGTTCTGCGAACGCTTTTAAATCTGCCATTTTATTTTTTGATTTAATGTTTTACAAATTATTTTTTACTCGGGTTTTTCCGACAACGTCTTTATTACGCCGGATAATGTATTAGCACCTGACTGCAATGCTCCAATAACATTCTTTACAGGAGATTGAAGTGCTGCAACAATGTCTGCTATAAGCTCATTCTTAGACTTTATGGATATCAATTCATCCAAAACAGCATCTCCTATGTAGAATCCTTCTTCTACATAAGCAGATTTCAAAATAAGCTTATCACTATTTGCTCTAAATGATTTTATCAATTTTGCAGGTGCATTGTTTACATTAGAAAGCATAATAGAAGTAGAACCCTTCAAAGTAGGAAATATATCCGAATAATCGATATCGGATTTTTCCAAAGCCTTTTTCAACAAGGTATTCTTTACAACCAATAACTTCACATTGTTACGGAAACACATTCTCCTTAATTTTGCAGTGTCAACCGAATTCAATCCGTTGATGTCCACAAAGTAAAGATAAGGATAATTTGACACTTCCGCTCCAATGCTCTCTATCAGTTGACTTTTTTCTTCTTTTCTCATATCCTATTTTTTTTCTGAGACTTATTTGCTTATAGATTTAGGATCAACTTTTACACCTGGACTCATAGTAGAAGACACTGTCACACTCTTTATGTAAGTGCCCTTTGCCGCTGCCGGTTTAAGTTTGACAATAGCCTGCAATACCTCCATTGCATTATCGTATATCTTCTCTGCATCAAAAGACATACGTGCAACGCTGGCATGAACTATACCAAACTTGTCTACCTTAAAATCTATTTTTCCGGCTTTAACTTCCTGGACAGCTTTACCGATTTCCATGGTTACAGTGCCTGTCTTCGGATTAGGCATCAATCCTCTCGGACCCAATACCTTTCCCAAAGCTCCCACTTTAGGCATAACACTAGGCATGGTAATAATAACATCGACATCCGTCCAACCGCCTTTTATTTTGGTGATGTAATCATCCAATCCAAAATAATCAGCTCCGGCCGCCTTAGCTTCTTCTTCCTTATCCGGTGTACACAAAACCAGTACCCTTTTAGTTTTTCCCGTACCATGAGGCAATGTAACTATACCCCTTACCATTTGATTGGATTTACGTGGGTCAACGCCCAACCTTACATCCAAGTCAAAAGAAGCATCAAACTTCGTGTAAGTGATATCCTTTACAACCTTCACAGCCTCTTCCAAAGAATACTCTTTTGCCGCATCGAATTTTGCTAAAGCCTCTTTTTGTTTCTTCGATTGTTTTGCCATTAATTTTATTTTTTACAATTAGTTATGTTGAAGAACTATTCTTCAACAACAATTCCCATACTCCTTGCCGTACCTTTAACTATGCTTACGGCCGCATCAACGGTGAAGCAATTCAAATCCACCATTTTAGCCTCCGCAATAGCTTTTATCTGATCCATTTTCAAAGTTGCGACCTTATTTCTGTTCGGTTCTCCGGAACCGCTCTTCAACTTGGCCGCTTCTTTCAACTGTACGGCTACAGGAGGGGTTTTTATTACAAAATCGAAAGATTTGTCCGCGTAAACAGTTATAATGGCAGGTATCAACTTTCCGGCCATATCCTGCGTTCTTGCATTAAACTGTTTACAAAATTCCATGATGTTGACACCCTTTGCACCCAAAGCAGGTCCAACCGGTGGCGATGGATTAGCCTTACCTCCCGGAATTTGTAATTTAATCAATCCTGCAACTTCTTTAGCCATTTTCTCAACGTGCTTTAAAAGATAATAAACAAATATACTATTCGGTTACTTGACAACTTGAACAAAAGACAACTCAACGGGTGTCCTTCTGCCAAAAATCTTGACAACAACCGTAAGTTTCTTCTTCTCATTGTTTATTTCATCAATAGTCCCGGAAAAATTGTTGAACGGACCGTCTATTATTTTCACAGTTTCGCCTACGATAAAAGGCTCAAGCAACTCTTCCTCGCTTTCCAACATTTCATCAACCTGTCCCAATATTCTTTTAACTTCAAATTCCTGTAAAGGAACGGGCTTACCCTCCTTTGAAGTAAGAAAATCTATGACATTGGGAATGTTTTTTATTATATGTGCTGTTTCGCCTTCAAGAGAAGCTTCCACAAGCACATAACCGGGGAAAAGAGTTCTATCCTTGCTTACCCTTTTACCATTACGAACAGAAAATACTTTTTCGGTAGGTATCAAAACCTGAGAAACGTATCCAGAAAGATCACCGTGAGACATCTCGTTTTCAATATACTCTTTGGCTTTCTTTTCCTTTCCCGCAATAGCCTTAACTACATACCACTTCTTAGGTTGTTCACTCATATCAGAGGATTATTGAATATTACCAAATAGCAAAATATAAATTTCAACTGTACCTCATGACGACAAACATCGCTGGGAAGCAAGATACAGACAGAATGAAATTTCCTTTACAATCAAATTTATTACATCATACCATAAAGATAGCCTAACAATCCCTTCCAGAACATTGTGGGATGAACTCCTGTCAACATATCCATAAGGAAAACGATGAAGGCAATTATCAACGAAGCAACAAATACCACCACCGTGCTATTGTTAAGTTCCGACATAGTGGGCCATGACACTTTGTGCACCAATTCATCATAGCTACTCTTTACATAATCAACTATCTTCGACATCTGTATTAAATTTTTATCGCAGGGGCAGAGAGATTCGAACTCCCATCAACGGTTTTGGAGACCGCTATTCTGCCCTTAAACTATGCCCCTAAAAATCGGGGTGAAAATCATCCCACCCCGATTTCATAATTGCTTCAACTTATATTTATCAAGTTAGTCCAAAATCTTTGTAACCTGACCTGCACCTACAGTTCTACCACCCTCACGGATTGCAAAACGCAAGTTTTCATTCAAAGCTATTTCAGAAATCAACTCAACCGTAATTGTCAAGTTATCTCCCGGCATAACCATGTCACGTCCTTCCGGCAAACTTATCTCTCCCGTAACATCCGTCGTTCTGAAGTAGAACTGAGGACGATACTTGTTGTGGAATGCGGTATGACGTCCGCCTTCCTCTTTCTTCAAGATATAAACCTCAGCCTGGAACTTTCTGTGAGGATGTACAGAACCCGGTTTTGCTATAACCATTCCACGACGAATCTCATCCTTGTCTATACCACGCAACAACAATCCGACATTATCTCCTGCTTCTCCCTCATCCAACAACTTACGGAACATCTCAACTCCCGTAACGGTGGATTTCAATTTCTCTGCACCCATACCGATAATATCAACCGCATCTCCCACATGGATAACACCCGTTTCTATACGACCCGTTGCAACAGTTCCACGTCCCGTTATTGAGAATACATCCTCTATAGGCATCAAGAAATCTTTATCCTTATCTCTCTTTGGCAATGGAATCCATGTATCAACGGCATCCATCAACTCCATAACCTTCTCAACCCATTTAGGCTCATTGTTCAATGCTCCCAATGCGGAACCTCTTATTACAGGAGTATTGTCACCGTCAAATTCATAGAATGACAACAACTCACGTATTTCCATTTCAACCAAATCCAACAACTCTGGGTCATCAACCAAGTCAACCTTGTTCATGAACACAACCAAACGAGGAACACCTACCTGACGAGCCAACAATATGTGCTCACGAGTCTGTGGCATAGGACCGTCCGTTGCCGCAACAACCAATATCGCACCATCCATCTGTGCAGCACCTGTAACCATGTTCTTTACATAGTCGGCGTGACCAGGACAGTCAACGTGAGCATAGTGACGATTCTCTGTCTGATATTCAACGTGAGCGGTATTGATCGTAATACCTCTTTCCTTTTCCTCAGGAGCAGAGTCTATCGAATCAAATGACTTAACTTCAGAAAGACCCTTAGCCGCCAATACCGTAGTAATCGCAGCCGTCAACGTAGTCTTACCGTGGTCTACGTGACCTATTGTTCCAATGTTAACGTGTGGTTTTGAACGTTCAAATTTTTCTTTTGCCATAATATTGACCTATTTAATTGTTAGAAATTTATCTTTTTTTTATACCCAAATATCTATCTGTCACAAGAAAGAGCCATTGACGAGACTTGAACTCGTGACCCCTTCCTTACCAAGGAAGTACTCTACCACTGAGCTACAACGGCTTAAAACCACTTTTTACGACAATAAGAACGAACCAAAAACACATGATTCGCCCTTACATCCTTTCGAGCGGAAGACGGGGCTCGAACCCGCCACCTATAGCTTGGAAGGCTATCGCTCTACCAAATGAGCTACTTCCGCAAACATAACAAAGCAGATCAACAACGACTCTACTTTCGTGGGAGAGGGTGGACTCGAACCACCGAACTCCGAAGAGGACAGATTTACAGTCTGTTGCAATTGCCGCTATGCGACTCTCCCTTCTCATCAGATATTATCAAGAGCCGATGGAGGGATTCGAACCCCCGACCAGCTGATTACAAATCAGCT
>DXGG01000222.1 GCA_019114015.1 Candidatus Onthomorpha intestinigallinarum
GATTTCTGCTTTTGTCATGTTACTTATCAATTTGTTATATGTTATTTCAAATAAACTCTCAAATCCGAACAAGAGTTTGCAAAGATACTAAAAAAATGATTGCTCAAAAGAAAAAATATTCATTTTCAATCGTTTTAATGCAGATTTTCGGTTTTTTCGTACCTTTGTCGCATAAAACAAGCAGATTTGTATGGTTGGAATCAATAAGGTTATTTTAGTCGGTAATCTGGGAAGGGATCCTGAGGTTGTGATTTTTGATCAGATAAAAAAAACAACATTTTCGTTGGCTACGACCGAGGTGCATAAAAACAAGGATGGAGAACGGGTGGAAGAAACCGAGTGGCATAATATCGTTTGTTGGAGAGGCCTGGCTGAAATCGCCGAAAAGTTTCTGAAAAAAGGCATGCAAATATATGTTGAAGGGAAACTTAAATATAGAATGAGGGAAGACAAGGATGGTAACAAGCGGCAATTGACAGAGATTGTGGCGGACAACTTTACTATATTAAGTAAACTTTATATCCCTTCGGTATCTGCAAATGAAAAGAACAATCAGTCAACTACGGGTTTATACACGGATTTGATAGAAGGAAACATTGAAAATGCCGATGTGCGAAAGAGCAATATATCTAAGTTGCTTTCGGAAGATATGGAAATAGAAAAGCTTGGAGACCTGCCGTTTTAAATCTGAAGCGTATGAAGAAATTATTTCTTTTTCTTTTTGTCAGTATCATTTGTTACTGCGCTTTTTCACAGGATGACAATTATTTTAAATTGCAATACAGCAGTCCGATAGGAGAATACAAACATTCCTACACACAAGGCGCGGGTCTTGAATTCGGAAGACGATTTATGTTTGATCTGGCAATAGGGGATTTGGTCGTGCCGGGTATAGATGTTTCTTTTCTGGACTTTTCGTTTAACAAAGGCAAAGAAGAAAGTTTTTTTGTCAAGAGTTTCAATTCTTCTGTGGATTCATTGGCATATTTTGCGGATGACGGCTTTATTATCGCATTAGGTCCCAAGATAGGACTTGTGTCTTCGCTTGAACTTATAGACGGGTTGATGTTGGATTTGTCATTAAAATATTCACCGACCATAATAATTGCTTCAAGAACCTTGGGTAGAACACCGGACAACATAGATACCGACGGGGAAAGTTCTACCGGACTGTCTTTTGCCAATTGTATTTCCGTTGAACCGGGAATAAGATACAAATGGTTTTCGTTCGGAATGGAATTCCTTTTTGGAAAGGTTGACGTGAATTATGGTAAAAACATAATTCCTCATATTGAAAACGGGACTTATTCTTTAATAAAGAAGAAGAGTCTCGGCATTAATACGTTCAGGTTGTTTGTCGGTATAAACTTTTAGAACTTTACTCTTAGTCTTATCCCCCAGAAGCCGTTGTCGGAAGGTTTTTCTGTTTTTATTGAACGTATTATTTCGATACCCATTACATAGAATATATTGTCTAAGCCAACGCCTATTTCGTGATACGGTTTATATTGACCGTAGAGGGATTTGATGTAAACGAACTCATTCATCCTGAATTGCCTTAGAAATTTTATTTTGTCGGTCAGCAATCCGCATAAATTTATCTGTAAGAAAGTTTGTAAGTATTCTTTGCGGTAAAAATAGTTTTGAAAATCAGACAAATTCAATCCGTAAATGTTGGAAATCAACCCATAAGATTGGGCTGGTGTAAAATACAATTGTTCTATGGTTGACCCGAATATTTTACCTCCAATGGTTTGAAGATCCAATGCAATGGAATTAAAAAAGAATATTCTTTCCTGAAGAATAAAAGAAGCCAAATGATGATGGCTGTTATCCGCACTTAATTTCCTGTATTTGTAATTGATGCAAATCCTTGTAGGTAATTCATTCAATCGGGTGTCTATTTTCGATATCGACATTGCATTTTGTCTGGATGGACAAAAGTCAAGAGATAATCCCATGTCAAAATAGTCCTGTTTTACTTTTAAGGTTTCTATCGGAGTATCGGACTCATAATATTTAACCGAATTAAGTCTGTTGTACGAAAAAAAAGGAATGAAAACAAACCCTTTGAGAATTTCATGTTTGTATTCTATTTTTGCTTCTTGTGCGTAAGAAAGGTAATAATTCCTCCAAGGGCTTATGGAATATTGAATTTTGTCGTATTCATACATGTTCGGCATTGATGTATTGTCGATGTATTTTAAAGAAATAATTCTTTTTGGAATATAGTATTCTCCTGAAACTGAACTGTTCAAATTGTATGAAAATTCCATGCCGTACTTGAATTTCCTGTCATTCGTCCCATATGCCGCCATCCATTGTAACCGCATTCTTTTGCTTAAGTTTTCATTCGTTCTGCCGCTAAACTTTATTCTTATTCCTTCTATCGGATTAAAACTCAAAAAACTGTCGTAAGGACCGAAATCTACTATTGCACAGCTTATGTATTTATTGTTCAGATATGTTTTGAAATTATCTCTGAAGATTATATCTTGTACGTATTTTACGTCTTCATCCTCTATGGGGGTGTATTGAATTTGTGCATTAACGGAACAAACCGGGTAATAACAAAGAACATAAAGAATGAAGAAATATTTTTTCATCGTATTAACGATTTAATAATATTTTTGGCGGCCAAAGCCGCGGTTGAGAACGCTATTTGAAGATTAAACCCTCCGGTATCACCGTCAAAGTCCAATATTTCACCTGCGAAATACAATCCTTTGATGTGTTTTGATTCCATTGTTAAACAATTGACATGTCTCAGATCTATGCCTCCGTGAGTGATTATTGCTTCATGCCATCCCATGTCTCCTATTATTTCGTCTGTATTGTATTTAAGGTAAGTGAGTATATTGTCGTTTAACCTCGTTTTGCCTTTGCAAGATTTGAGCCAATGTTTATAATCTTTAATTAGCTCCATAGGCAACCATGCTCGCATTATATTTTCAATGTTTTGCCCTGTCCTTTCCTTTAAAATCTTGTCTATTTCTTTTTTTAATCGGTCTTCGTTTATCTTTGGTTTGAAATCTATCTTTACTTTTAAATATTGTTCATTATTTATAAGTTCAGCTATTTTTCTGTTTAGTTTTAATGTGATTGGCCCGCTTATTCCATATTCGTCCAAAATGATGTCACCGCAATCTTTTTCCAATATCTCACCGTTGGAAGTCATTATTGACAGTTCTACGTTTTTGACCAGATAATTGTGTGCATATTTACTGTGTCCGTTTTTTGTTCTCAACCCCACTAATGCGGGCATGGTAGGAGTTATTTTATGCCCTGCGTTATGAGCCAGTTTTATTCCGTCGCCGTTAGAGCCGGTGTTCGGATATGTTTCTCCACCGCAACACAACAATACTGCATTTGCGAATATTTTTTCATCCTGGCATTCAACTCCCGTTATTCTTACTTTGTCTGTAATCAGTTTTGTTACGGTTTTACGGCATATTATGTCGGTATTTTCATTTTTTTCAAGTACGTGCATCAGCGCGAGAAAAACATCCAGACTTTTTCCGCTTTTTGGAAATATTCTATGACCTCTTTCTTCTTGCAGTTCCACTCCCAAGTGTTCAAAGAATGTTACAGTATCTTGATTTGAAAAGTTTTTTATGGATGGTATCAGCATTGCACCGTTATGACAATGTGTTAGAAATATATCTATGGGCATTGTGTTGGTAAGGTTGCAACGACCTTTTCCGGTAATCCTGAGTTTTAATCCGGCTTGTTGCATTTTTTCTAAGACAAGTATTTTTAGGTCATATTGTTGCATTTGAGCGGCAGCCATCAATCCGGATGCACCGGCACCAACAATAATGACATCATATTTATTTCTTTGTCTCATACCCGAAGCCCTTTAAAGCATTCTCATTGTTTCTCCAGTCTTTCTTGACTTTCACAAACAGTTCCAGATAACATTTTTTGTTGGTAAAATGTTCAATGTCTTTCCTTGATTCTATGCCTATGTGTTTAATTTGTTCTCCCTTGTGTCCTATTATGATTTTTTTTTGACTTTCTCTTTCCGTGTAAATAATGGCCCTTATTTTGTCCAAGTCTTTACCTTCGATAAATTCTTCTATTTCAACTTCTGTTGAATAAGGTATTTCTTTGCTGTATCTTAAAAGTATTTTCTCCCTTATTATTTCGCTGACCAGAAATCTCATATTTCTGTCAGTCAGTGCGTCTTTTTCGTAATATGCAGGACTGTCCGGAAGGTATTTAAGGACCAATTCCATGACTTTTTCCACGCCTACGTGCAGTAATGCTGAACATGGAACTATTTCAGCTCTGGGGATTTTTTTTTCCCAGTATTCGATTATGCCGTTTATTTTTTCTTGTGTACTTGTATCCACTTTATTTATTACAACAATTACGGGAGTACTGCATTGTTTTATTCTGTCCAATATTTCTTTACTTTTTAGACTTTCACCCAAATCGGTTACCAATAAGAACAAATCCGCATCGGACAAAGCATTTTCCACTTGATGTAACATACACTGCTGTAAACGATAATGAGGAGTTAAGATACCTGGAGTGTCAGAGAAAACTATCTGGAAGTTATCTTCGCTTACTATTCCCAAAATACGATGTCGTGTAGTTTGGCTTTTATGAGTGATGATACTTATTTTTTCACCGACCAGGGCATTCAAAAGAGTTGATTTTCCTACATTGGGATTACCTATTATATTTACGAATCCTGCCTTATGAGACATATCTGCTTGTATTAAATTATACCTTCACTTATTAAATCATGTATATGGACTATGCCCAAATATTCTTTGTTGTCGTTCGTTACAATCAATTGGGTGATATGGAATTGTTGCATAATATTGAACGCTTCGACCGCAAAAGCATCAACAGATATACATTTAGGAGATGTTGACATTATATCGCGAGCTTTTATCGAATGCGTATCTATGACGCTGGTTTTATTCATCGTTCTTCTTAAATCACCGTCCGTTATTATTCCTTTGATTTTTTTGTCATTTACAACTACGGCACATCCCAAGCGTTTGCTTGTTATTTCAATGAGTATTTCGGATAAAGATGTATCCTCATAGACCATCGGACGTTCATTTTTAATGTACAGATCGCTGACTTTGAGATAAAGTCTTTTCCCTAAACTTCCGCCGGGATGATATTTTGCGAAATCTTCAGCGGTAAAATTTCTGCAAAACAATAAACACATTGCCAGAGAGTCTCCGATAACCAATTGTGCCGTTGTGCTGGATGTCGGAGCCAGATTGTTCGGGCAGGCTTCTTTCTCGACGAAACAGTTCAATACATAATCAGCAGTTTTCGCCAAATAAGAATTGGTATTGCCGACCAATGCCACGAGTTTGTTTCCCATAGATTTGATTAAAGGTGCCAATACTTTGATTTCCGGTGTATCGCCGCTTTTTGAAATACAAAGCACAATATCCTCGGCTTGTATCATGCCCAAATCTCCGTGTATGGCTTCAGCTGCATGCATAAATATGGAAGGAGTACCTGTAGAGTTAAAGGTAGCTACTATTTTTTGACCGATTAAAGCGCTTTTACCTATGCCTGTAATTATAATCCGTCCTTTACATTGAAATAGTATTCTTACAGTCTCTACGTACTCATTATCAATATAATTTACTAAGTTTTCTATACTTTTGGCTTCCATGCAGACGGTATTTCTGGCGATATCCAAGATTTCAATATTCTTTTTCATGGCTTTGTTTTTTATAAAATGCTTGTTCATTGCAAAAAAAGTAGTATCTTTACATATTCTAAACTCAGTCAGATACTGTAAATATGGCGAACAAAAATACACATATTTTTAGAACAAGAGTAGGGCTATGATTAATAATTATGATGAGAACGAAATGCAATATGAAATAAATAACGCATTGAAAACATTGTTTGGGTTCAATAAGTTTAAAGGCAATCAGCAAAAAATCATAAGTAGTTTACTTAAGGGGAATAATGTGTTTGTTTTAATGCCTACCGGAGGAGGTAAAAGCCTTTGTTATCAACTTCCTGCTTTGATCTCTAAAGGAACTGCGATAGTAATTTCTCCTTTGATTTCTCTAATGAAAAATCAAGTTGACTTTATACGAAGCGTAAGCACGTCTTCGTCCATAGCGCATTTTCTGAATTCTTCATTGAACAGGCATGAAATAGCAAAAGTAAAAGATGATTTATTGAACGGACAAACAAAACTTTTGTATGTAGCCCCTGAATCATTGACCAAACAGGAAAATATAGACTTGTTGAAAACAATAGACATTAGTTTTTACGCAATAGATGAAGCTCATTGTATATCGGAATGGGGACATGATTTTAGACCTGAATACAGAAGGATACGTCCTTTGATAGATATGATATCTGAAAGAGTGCCTGTCATAGCACTTACAGCAACAGCAACTCCAAAGGTTCAGCAGGATATTCTTAAGACGTTGGAGATACAAAATGCAGAAATTTTTATCAGTAGTTTTAACCGGCCGAATCTATATTACGAGATTAGGCAAAAACCTAAAGATGAGAAAATCCTTAATAAGGAAATTATCCGTTTTATAAATGAACATCCTTCTCAAAGCGGTATAATATACTGTTTAAGTCGCAAGAAAGTGGAGGAATTAACTGAAACGTTGGTTTTGAACGGTATTAAGGCGTTGCCATATCATGCAGGACTTGATACTGCAGTTAGAGCTAATAATCAAGATATGTTCATAAAGGAAGATATTGATGTAATAGTTGCGACCATAGCCTTTGGAATGGGTATAGACAAACCGGATGTCAGATATGTAATACATTATGATATGCCAAAAAGTTTGGAAGGTTATTATCAAGAAACAGGGAGGGCAGGAAGAGATGACGGAGAAGGTAGTTGTATTGCGTTTTATTCGGAAAGGGATATGGAAAAATTGGAGAAATTCCTGACAGATAAACCTATATCGGAACGAGAAATCACACAGCAGTTGATAGATGAAGCGATATCTTATGCGGAAAGTTCGCAGTGTCGAAGAAAACTATTGTTGAAATATTTTGGAGAGGATTATCCAAATGACAGTTGCGATAATTGTGACAATTGTTTACATCCCAAGCCGTTGGTAGATGCGACTAAAGCAGTGAAAGATTTTATATCTGTGGTGTTGGATGTTAAGGAACAATTTAAAATCAATTATTTGATAGATATCGTATTGGGTATAGCGACTCCGGAAATAAAAATAAACAAGCATCATAAATTGGAAAATTTCGGAGTAGGTGAGGATATGCCTATGACCTTTTGGAAAGCGGTAGCAAGAGTTTGCATAATAGATAATCTGCTTAAAAAGGATATTGAAAAATATGGCGAAATAAAGGTTACCCAAAAAGGAATTGATTTTTTGGAATATCCGTACGCAATAAGAGTTCCGTTCGACAGGGATTTTTCTGCGGAAGAACAGGATATTGAACAGGATATTGCATACATGTCATCTCAAACCTTTACCACGGACAATGAATTGTACAATATACTCAAGGATATAAGAAAAAAAATAGCTGAGAAAGAAAATCTGCCTCCGTATGTGATTTTTGAGGAACGCTCTTTGCAGGATATGTGCGTACAATATCCTATATCGGAGGAAGAATTGAAAAACATTATAGGAGTAGGTGTACATAAAGCTCAGAAATATGGACGACCGTTTGTTGAAGCAATTAAATCGTATGTTGACGCCAATGAAATAACAAGGCCTAAGGATTTGATTATAAAATCGGTGATAAATAAATCCGGATCAAAGGTATTCATTATAAAAAGTATAGATAAGAAATTACCATTGGAGGATATAGCTTTATCCAAAAATATGGATATGGATGAGCTATTGACTGAGATAGAAAGCATTGTTTCTTCAGGGACAAAGTTGGATTTGAGTTATTATATAGATGAAAATATAGACCCCTCTCATCAGGAAGAAATATATGAGGTTTTGAGAGAGATGGAAACGGATGATATAAATGAAGCCTTGGAGGCATTGGGGGAAGAGGAATATTCCATAGAGGAAGTACGGTTGATGAGAATACAGTTTTTAACGAAATACGGTCAGTAAACTTTATGGAAAGAATACTCACATTGAAAGGACTTAATAATGCTCTGCGAAAAAAGCCAAATGCGAAAAAAGCAATAGTGGTGGATTCAAATACTTACAATTATTGTTTATCTGTTTTATTGTCCAAAGTCGATGCTTTGCATGAAGCGATGATACTTGAAATAGGTGTTGGTGAAAAAAACAAAACTATAGACACGTATATGTCTATAGTTAAAGAACTTGCGAAGGAAGGGTTTGACAGACATTCTCAACTTGTAGCTTTGGGAGGAGGAGTGGTAACGGATATTGTTGGTTTCGTAGGAAGCTCTTATAAGAGAGGTATTGATACGTATATGATACCCACAACTACACTTGCCATGGTTGATGCATCGATAGGAGGTAAAAATGCCTTGAATATAGGGGAAACTAAGAATCAAATAGGTTTTGTACGTTTTCCCAAAATAGTTTGTATAGATACGTCTTTTTTGGAAACGCTTCCTGCAAGACAAAAGCAAAACGGTGCTGTTGAAATGATGAAAACTGCATTGATTGCAGATAGAGCATTGTTTTACGAGATGATAGAGCATTCTCCGGTAGAGATAGGGGAAAACGAATCTTTTATAAGACAGTGTATGAAAATAAAGAGAGATATTGTAAGATTGGATCCTTTTGATTTGTCAATGAGACAAAAATTGAATTTCGGGCATACTATAGGTCATGCGATAGAAAGCATTTCCATAAAACAAGGTATTGATATGCTTCATGGAGAGGCAGTTGCCATCGGTATGTTATATGCGATAGAATTGTCCAAAGATATGCCGGTAGATCAGAAAAACATCGTAAAGAAATATATAACCGAGCATTTTGATACGGCTTTAGACAAGTATGACATGAATGAATTAACGAATTATATGAATGCGGATAAGAAAAATTCGTGCGGAAAATATAATTTTGTATTGTTGAAAGAGATTGGTGAGAGTATTTATGGTCAGGAAGTAAGTAAGGAACAATTAAAAAGAATATTAAACTTTAAAAACCAAGAAGTATGAGAAGACAGATTTTTATTTTTGTTTTGGCATTTTTGCCGTTTGTGTTGAAGGCACAGCAATTCAATAATGCAGGCTTTGAATCATGGAGTGCTGGTCAAGTACAGTCGTGGAATTCTTTGGGAGACATGGGATTTAATTTGTGTGACATATCTCAAAGTACAGATGCTAACAGTGGTGATTATGCTGTAAAAATATCACCTAAGATGTTACCAAGTAGCATAGCAGGATTGATAGGAATGAGTTCATTTCCGGTTCCCGGATTTCTTACAAATGCAACTGTGGATATGACAGGCTTTATAGAACTCCTTTCAGGTCAAGGTGACATTAGCAATATACAAATGGATGAAATAATAAATCTGCTTAGAGATGGTCTTTCTATATCTGATAGGCCTTTGTCCATACAAGGCGCATACAAATATGTTAAACCTCAAAGCGAGACTGGAGAGATTTGTTTATTGCAGGCTTTGCTTATAAGCAATCAGAATGGAGAGAGGACATTTGTAGGTTTGGGAACGGCTTCAGAAGATATAGTTTCTTCAGCAACGGCAGATGGAGAGTTTGCCCAGTTCAATATGCCTATCACTTACCTTTCGGAAACACCTGCGGATGAGTTGATTTTTATAGTCTGCCTTCTTGCGGATAATTCCCAGACATCCGATTTTGCATATATTGTTTTGGACGACATAATGATACAGTATGCATCAGGTATGGAGGAAGTCTCTTTGGACAATGACATAATATTGTATCCTAATCCTACTGACAATGAATTCAGAATAAATTGTGAGGATGGGTCTGACATAGTTATATACAATTGTCTTGGACAAGTTGAAAAGGAGATAAACAATTACATTTCATTGACACCGTTGAGTATAGAAAAGCCCGGCATATACTTTGTAAAGATAAACAATGCAGTTGTAAAGAAACTTGTTATAAAATAGTTCTACATCATTGAAAAAACTTATTACTTTTATCTTGCCGGTTATTTTTGTTTCTTGTGTTGGAGGGTATTCTTTCACGGGAGCTTCAATATCGGCTGATATGAAAACATTTCAAGTCGAACAGTTTGTCAACCGTGCGAGCATAGTCAACGCTACGCTCGCAACGGATCTGACAAATGCATTGGTAAACAAAATCGTTTCATCTACAAGTCTGATACAGCAGAACAATAACGCTGACGTAAGTTTTAGTGGAACAATAGTATCATACAACATTACTCCTACGTCAATAAATGCTGAAGACCGTGCAACCAAAAATAGACTTACAATAACGATAAGTGTTTCGTATGTGAATCACAAGGATCCTAAGATGAATTATAATACACAGTTCTCAAGGTTTAGAGATTATGACAGTAATTTATCTTTATCTGATGTTGAGGAAAGTCTTGTTAAAGAAATCAACGAGGAATTGGTAGAGGATGTGTTTACCAAATCTTTTGTAAACTGGTAGGATATGCATCATAAGAAAGCTATAAATGTAATCGGTTGGATACTGTCCGTATCAATTACTGCATTGTATACATATACAATGTATCCTGTGCTTTCGTTTTGGGATAGTGGAGAATATATAACTACATCGGCTACTTTACAGGTAGGTCATCCTCCAGGAGCCCCTTTGTATCAACTGATAGGTGCGTTTTTTTCAATAGTTTGTTTTAATCATTCCGAGTTTATAGCTCCGTGCATAAGTTTCCTGTCCGCTTTATCAGCCGGAGTGGGTATCATGTTCTTTTTCTGGATATCGGTAAGGATCATGAATCGCTTCAGTAGCATGTATATCGGCAATATAGTCGCATCATGCATAGGGAGTTTGTGTCTGGCATTTATGGATTCTTATTGGTTCTCGGCCACAGAAGCCGAAGTGTATTCATTGGCTTTCTTGCTTTCTATCATCAGTTTTTGGGCAATATTGAGATGGGATGAATCCGGTAATTTCAAGTGGATTTTACTGGTTTGTTTTCTTACAGGTCTTTCCGTTGGAGTACATCAGCTTTGCTTACTTGTCTTACCGGCAATAGTACTGGTAATATATTTTCACAGAAGGAAAACAAGTTTCGGAGGAATAATTCTTTATATATTTATCGCATGTTTGCTTCTTGTTATCCTTCAATGGATAATCATTCCTTTCACATTGTCATCTTTGGTGTCATACGGTATTTTGAAATATCTTGCCTTTCTTCTTCTTTTTTGTATTCTGTCCGTTGCAGGTCTTAAGAAAAATATTCAATGGCTTCATTGTACGGGTATTGCTTTGTTTTTCTTGTTTTTGGGTATGAGTACATATATCATACTGCCTTTAAGAGCGAACAACAATCTCCCATTGAATCAGTACAAGCCCAATACGGCGGAATCATTGAACAGTTACATACATAGAGATAACTATTTGAAGGCTCCATTGATATACGGACAATATTTTACAGCCTTGCCGCCCGAAGGATTCATAAAGACCAAAAGAGGTTTGGAACCGGTTTTTGCCAGCGAGCAGAAAACTTTTTTCCCCAGAATGTGGAACTATGAGAATTTGGCTTACGAAAACGGATATATAGAATGGGTCGGGCTTCCCGAAAGTCATGTGGTAATAGATGGAGAAACAAGACAAAAACCTTCTTTCAGACAGAACCTTCGTTTTTTCTTTTCCTATCAGGTCAACTATATGTATTTAAGATACCTTTTGTGGAATTTTTCCGGCAGAACTAATGACGTTCAGGGATATGGAGACTACAAGAATTCACAATGGATGACAGGTATAGGCTTCATAGATTCTTTTCTTGGCATAGGAACGGAAAAGGTTGAGCAACAGCAGTCCAAGGCGCATAATGTATATTTTGCCATTCCTTTGCTGTTGGCTTTGTTCGGCATATTCTATCATATAAACAAGGATTCCAGATTCCCCATAATTTTGGGCATGCTGTTTTTTTTCACATCGCTTGCCCTTGTCATCTATCTTAATCAAGAGGCTTATCAGGCAAGGGAAAGAGACTATACTTATTTGTTGTCGTTTGCAGTTATGGCTTTATGGCTGGCAATAGGTGTTCTTGGCATAAGCCAGATAATAGCCAACATCATTCGGGTTAGGAAGCCCAGATATGTAACACCTTTGTTCTTATTTGTCCCAATCATGCTTTTTGCAGAAAATATAGACGATCACAATCATCACAATCAAAAGACGGCTTACAATTTTGCCGTATCAATGCTCAATGCTTGTGAAGAAAATGCCGTCTTGTTTACAAATGGAGACAATGATACATATCCTTTGTGGTATGCACAAAATGTGGAAAAGATACGTACCGATGTCAGAGTGATAAATATAGGACTGCTAAACAGCGACAAATATATAGATCAGTTGTTTCAGAAGCAATATCTTTCTTCGCCGTTGAAAACCAATATAGCTTTTGGAGAATACGAGGATAAGTACATCTATACCCGTATTTATCCTGATTTTGGAGAACTTGAACTGAATGACGCAATACGACAGGCGGTTGTTTCCGAGGAAAAAGACGAGTTTTTCGGACAGAGCATAAATTATTTTAAGACCAACAAGTTCTATCTGGTTAAGGGAGAGGATACAATACGCTGGAGTAGCAATCAATATGAGATTGGCAAAGCGGATCTGATGGTTTTGGACATAATTGCATCCAATATAAACGACAGACCGATTTACTTTTCTTCTTATTCTGTTGACGGATTCTACGGATTGGATTCTTATCTGTATTTGGAGGGCTTTGCGTACAGACTTGGCAGCAAGGCTTTTTCCAATGTAGAGATACTCCCTCTGAAGGCTGGCAGTATAGATGCCGAAAAGATGTATTACAATTTCATACACAAGTTAAAATGGGATAATTTCGACAGGGACGATTTGTATTACAACGAGATCGAACGGGGCATTGTTCAATTGTATATAGACAACGGAATAAAACTTGCCTATAAATTATTGCAGACAAACCGTGCGGACAAGGCTTTGGTTATATGCAACATGTTAACCGACAGGATTGTTTTGAATCAATGGGACAACAGTGTTGCCATGGCGGACTTGGCTGTGATTTATTCGTTTTTGGATCATCAGGACAAGGCGGATTTTTATATAAGGCAGGCAGTTGACAAGATGGTCGGTCAGTTGGTCAGATACAATGGCAATGGACAAAAACAACAGGCACAGGAACGTCTGGAGATTCAGTCGAGAATGTATGATTGGTTGAGGTTGATATTGCAGAGTCAGGATTGGGGATTGGAGCAGATACGTATAGCGTTGGCGGATTCATTTTTCTATGTTGTGGGGGATTATCTTCAGGTCACTCATAATCAAATAGAGAGAATGCGCAAGAATTACGAATATTATGAGGATGAAATATTGAAAGCCGAGTTTCAAATGCGAGAGATATATTCTTTGGCAGCGACTTATGAAGAGACTTTGCCGGTTTTTGAATGATTGTGTTTAATTGCAAAAAAGCAGTAGATGTTTTGTGTAATACCAATAGAATTTGGTGCAAGTAAGGGAAACCTTATTGTTGTTTTCTGATTACTTTTTTCATTCTGAAATTTGTAAGTTCCAATTTGTTTGCTCTGCTTTTCTGAACATTTACAACTTCATAGCCTTTATTTTCAAAGAATGATTTTGCTGTCAGACTTACTTCGGAAACTATCTCGTTGACTCCATATTGTTCTGCTATTTTTTCAACTTCTGAAAGAAGTCTGCTTGCCACACCCTTGCCTTGCCAATTCTTATGTACAAACATTGAATGCAGATAACCTTCTCTGTTCATTGAAGAAAAACCTACCATGCAATCTTGTTTATCAAATGCTCCTATATAGATATTTTTTCGCAGTAGCTCTTTGAAATGTTCTGTATCTTTTCCGCAAGAAGCCCAATCTTCAACCTCTTCCTTTGTATAGTCTTTGGAGTTTACATTAAGTACAGTTTCAATGAATAGTTGTTGTAATTCTATTATGTCTTTTTCTGTGAGAGTACGGATTTTGTAGGATTTGACATTGTCTCTTCGTATGATTTTACTACACCATTCAATCAGTTTACGGCTGTAAATGTCAAATAGCTCCTCTTGTCTGGTGTCTTTGATGATTTTAGCAATGTTCAATATTTCCGATTCCTCATAAGATACGCATTTTGCAATGTCGTTTAAGGATGAAACATATTCTCCACTTTCCATGTAATATTTCATGCGTATTGTAAAACATGCAGACTTGTAGAGCTCCTTGAGGGTAGTTATGCTACGGGAATGCAGGAAGTTATGCGAACAGGCATGGTACAGATTACAAGCCCCGCTGAGTACCGCGCGATATATGTCTTGGTGTGAGAAAATGGTTTTGAGATATTCCAAGGAGCCTATTATGGGTTTGGTGTCACGATAAAGTTGCAAAAGGTCGGACTTCTCCCACCCGGACAATTCATCCTTCCCTGCAACAAAACCGCATATAAGTTCGCGATTTTCCATAACCTCCAGCATATCACGATAGGATTTCAGGTCATCGAAAGTCATTCTATCTATAATAACCACTACATCAATATCACTTTCTTCCTTTTGTTCGCCACGGCCATAACTGCCTTGAATACCGAAAAAATGCAGACGGCTACCATAAATTTGAAGGATTCTTTTGGCGAAGATTTCGAGCCATGATTCAATATTGAAGATTTTGTCGTCTTTCAGTCCTTTTACCATAATATATTCATCTTTCGTTTCATTTGCTATTTTGAATCCGTGTTTTAAATACAGGCCGAAAGCATGTTTGTTTGCTTTCTGTACGGAAAGAGAAACTCTTTCATAATTTTTTCCCTTGAGCAATTCAATCATTTGCTTCATCATGTAACTTCCAATACCTTTGTTCCTGTATTCTTTGTATAGTGATATTGACAACGAAGGCGTTTTGTCGTCTATGTGTCCGTAATCGTTCATTATCCTGCTCCATACCGCACCTGCAACTTTATCCCCACAACATGCGAGCAGACAATAGTCGTCTTGCTTCTCACCGAAATTTTCAATATATACTTTTAATTCGGGTAAATCTACAACTTCTCTTGACGGAGCTTCCACTCCTTCAGGAATGAAAATAGCTTCATAAAGGAAGTCCTTTAAAAGATAGGTTTCATCAGGAAGCAAAGGTCGTATGTTATATGATTTGTTTTTATTCGATTTATTCCATTCGTCTTTTGTCAGCAATGTAAAGTGTTCCGTACGAACATCACCTAAGGGTGAAACCTTGTTTTCTTCAGTATGATGGAATTTAAAACCGCATTTATCCATCACTCTGCGTGATTTGATGTTTCCGTCATAATAACCGCACCAAACTCTTTTTATATCAAGTTCCTCAAAGCAACGTTTCAACAAGCATTTTACAGCCTCGGGTATCAGGCCCTTTCCCCAGTGTTGCACTCCAATCCAATAACCGATTTCTGCATCACCTTCCTGCATATCCGCGCTATGTACACCGTTTCCGAACATGATTCCTACACTACCTACAGGTTCATTTGTCTCTTTCAATACTACGGCGTAGGTTTCAGGTGCGGAAAGAATATTTCGTATTACCTCCCTGCTGTTTTCTAAGGATGTATGCGGCGGCCACCCTGCAATTGGGCCTACGGCAGGGTCTTTTGCATATTTGTAAAGGGATTCCGTATCGGCTTCTGTCCACGGACGGAGTATAAGTCTTTGGGTTTCCATGAGTCTTGTCGTTTATTTAAGAACATATCCTTTGCCTCCGACTTTTACGGATAGGATTTCATCTTCGTTTGTTTCCAGACGGACTTCTATTAGAGATTCACAGGATAGATTCCTGCCTTGTTCAAATATATATTTTTCGGGACGGATGCCCAGTGAATGCAGATAACACGCGAGTGCACAGTTGGACGTACCTGTTGCGGATTCTTCCTCTATGCCGTAAAGCGGTGCGAAGTTACGGCAGACAGCCGTACATTTTTCTTTGTCGGTTTCCGAACGCAGGGCAAAGGCATGTATTCCCACACAGCCAGTCTGTTTGCTGACAGAGGATATGGCAGAAGCATTTGCCTTCATTGAAGTCAAAGCCTCAATTGTCGCTACGGGCATCAGAATGTCACTAAGCCCGGTAGATACTATTCTCGGAGAAATGGTTTTATCCGGAATCAAAGGACGAAAGCAGTTTTTCAGCATATCCCATGGAACATTGGAAAGGAATTCCGGCTTTGCTTGCTGCATGAAAATCGTTCCGTCTTTCTCTACATTGATGCCGAACATTCCTGCCTTGGTTTCTATCATAAAGTGTCCTGCACCGATTCTGTCGGATTCCAGCATGTACACGAAAAAAGCTATTGTTGCATGACCGCACAGCGGTATCTCTCCCTTAGGCGTAAAGTATTCCAGTTTGAAATTTCCTTTTTGTGAATCGTAATAGAAAACTGTCTCCGAGAAATTCAGTTCTGCGGCAATGGATATTTTCCGGTGAGTATCCCATTTGAATCCGCCATGTACAATCCCTGCTTTGTTGCCGCCCGATCCGTTTTTGCTGAAAGCACTTGCTATTGAATAGTCGTTGAACATAAATTGAGTATATGTAAAAAGGTTTACGGTACGGGATCATAACCGCTGCCGCCCCACGGATTACACCTCAATATTCTTTTTATTGCAAGCCACAATCCCTTGAAAGGTCCGTATTTTTTTATTGCTTCCAACGCATATTGGGAACATGTGGGGACGAATCTGCATGCAGAAGGCGTATGCGGAGAGATAGCCGTCTGGTAGAACCTTATAAGGCCTACGAAAACATATGTAAGGATTTTTTTAATCACTTTCATCTTTCAGCCTTTTCTCTATGCAGGCAAGTATATCTTCAATTTTTTTTCTGCTTGTCCCGAAAGAGGGAATATCTTTTGAAATAAGTATTATGCTCAGCAGTATTCTGCATTTATTATCAGCTGCGAAAGACTGAAGAGAAGACTTGCTCAGTCTGTACGCTTCCCTCATTATTCTTTTCGCTTTGTTTCTGTTTACCGCAAGTTTCTGATACCTTTTCGGTGCATTTATCAATACCGACAGTTCGGCAGATTGAACGTTGCGTTCGCAAAGATACCTCACACTGAAAGGATAACACAAAAACCGTCCCCCTTCTGCAAACAGCCTGTCTATCGCAACATGACTGCATATACGTTCTGCCTTGGGG
>DXGG01000223.1 GCA_019114015.1 Candidatus Onthomorpha intestinigallinarum
GTATTGGGTGGCGTATTGATGAACTTTATAGGTGCGATATTGATTTTCTCGGCCATATTGTTTACCTGGGGCAAGGAGACATTGCCTATAAGGAACGTTACGCAGGGATTCGATTATGCGGATGTGGCAATAAAAAACGGTTTCAAGAACGGCGACCTGATTCTGAGTGTTGACAACAAGGACGTTTATTTGTTAGGAGATGCCTTGGAACAAATACTTTTGGACAATCCGAAACAGGTAAAGGTTAGAAGGGGCGATACAATAGTTGATATTTCATTGCCTGAAGATTTTGCCAAACAGGTGCTCGCAAGCGGTACCAAATCTTTGGTAACCATAAGATTCCCTTTCATAATAGATAATTTTGCGATAGGTTCTCTTGCTCAAAAGGCGGGTATGCGGACAGGGGACAGCATAGTTGCATTGAACGGAGTAAGCACACCGTCATTCAGTGACTTCCTAAAGGCAATGGAAGGCAGAAGCAATGAAGAAATTTCCATCACTTATTTCAGGGACGGAAGCAGTAGGGAAACACGCTTCAAGTTGGACAACAGCGGCAAGATAGGAGCAGCGTGCAAGAATCCTCTTATGATATATAAAACCGAAAAAGAAGAATACAACTTGCTGGAATCGATACCTGAAGGCATAAAACAGGGAACGGAGACATTGGGCAGTTATGTCAAACAATTCAAACTGGTATTCACAAAGGAAGGAGCATCTCAACTTGGAGGCTTTGGGGCGATAGGTTCCATGTTCCCGAGTCAGTGGGACTGGTCCATATTTTGGAATATGACCGCTTTCTTGTCCATAATCCTTGCCTTTATGAACATTCTTCCCATCCCTGCATTGGACGGAGGGCATGTTATGTTCACTCTATGGGAGATAATCACGGGTAAAAAACCGGGTGACAAGTTTCTTGAAAGAGCCCAAATGATAGGTATGGCCTTATTGCTCGCATTGTTGATTTTTGCCAACGGCAATGATTTGTACAGATGGTTGAATTCAAAATTCTGACATGAGGAATGCTTGTTCGTGTGTAATTATATGATAATCCGTATTTGATAAGAAAAGTCGCACAGATTCCATGCGAATATGTAATGTGTTATGTATCAATGTATAAGTTTTACTACCGAATAAAACTTCTTTAAGAAGATGAAAGGACCAAACAAAGTTTATCATTAAAAACTCTTGGAAAAATTTGGCAGGAAAAAAAAAGGTTGTATCTTTGCACCTGCTTTGACGGATATGAAAGCGTTTTTGAAACGCCTCCTTAGCTCAGTTGGTTAGAGCACATGACTGTTAATCATGGGGTCTTAGGTTCAAGTCCTAAAGGGGGCGCGAGGGGAATAAAAAAAAGGGAAGAAGTCTTCCTTTTTTTTATTCCCTTTTGCAGAGCATGAATATTTTAATCACAGATGTCCAACAAATAGGAAGTCTTCCTGGTTATTCAGTTCTTGAATGTGCAACTCAATCTAATTCAAAAGAATATTCTCTATGTATTCTCTCAATTGTTCTTCGGATTGTGCACCTACAAGTATCCTGGGTTCTTTTTCAAGTGGAGAAAAGATTATAGTCGGAATACTGCTTATACCTATTTCTTTGGCCAGTTGTTTCTGCTCGTCTACATTTACCTTATAGATATATATTCTTCCCGAATATTCCTTGGCCAGTTTGTCAAGAATGGGAGATACAATCTTACAGGGTTTACACCAATCGGCATAAAAATCTATGATTGCAGGTTTGTCACCCAAATAATTCCATCCGGTAGAATCCTTTGTATAATCCACAACCTTGGTCAGGAAATCTTCCCTGTCAATTTTTACAACCTTTTTTGGAGACTGTCCGAAACAAACTGCATTGGTCAACAATAACAATAAAACCAATCGTAATAGAATTTTCATATCAAACTGTTTAACTATATATTTGCAAATATACGATTTTTCAATGATTATCCGAGATAAACCAAAAACTTTTACTACTTTCGCAAATTGATTCGTGTATAAAAGATACCTTCGTCATGAAACATAAACTACTGTTTTTTCTCTTGTTCTGTTCATTATTTTCCGTAGATTCTTTTTCTCAGGATGACTATTGGAACAACGGCATGCTGAAGGGCATGAGCAATATTAGTTTTCGCGTCGGTTTGGAAGGAGGACGGAAGAGCAATGATGTACTGTTGTCTATTTTGGATATAGAGGAGTCGAACACCTTTGAGACTGATTTAGCTCTTGGTGGAGGTTGGTTCATCGCCGATAACGTAGCCTTGAACGGTCGTATATCGTACAGTTTCTCTGATAAAAGAAATACAGTTGAGGCGAAAATACTGGAATTGGTGCTTGACGCTTCAAAATATAATACCAATACCGTATCCTCTTCTTTTTCTGCAGCAATGGGCGTTAAAAACTATATACCGGTAGGATATTCAAAAAGATTCTTTTTATTCAATGAAAGCAATGTTTGCTATATTCATACGGAGGAACTGACGAGGGATGTGTACAATGATGGAGACAAGATAAGGAAAATACAAAGAGTAGAAAATTCCTTTAACATAGGGCTTGCACCGGGCTTCATGTATTTTTTAACGAAAGGGTTTGCTTTCGAGTTTTCCATGAATCCCATAATGTTGTCTTTGACACATGAAGATATATTGACAGATGAAACCGTTGAAGGCGAAAATCTTAGTTATTCGTTGGACTTTAAACTCAACCCGTTCAATATCTATTTCGGATTTTCTTACTTTTTCAGCAACGGTTCCAAAATAAAATAATCCATGAAAAGAATATTTGTAATTGTCTTGTCTGTTCTTTCGTTCGTCTCATGCATAGATGAGAGTTATTACGGGGAATCCAATCTTTGCAACATTACCTCTTTTGAAATGGAAGGTCAGTTGTCATGTGAAATAACGACTGAAAACGGAACGGGTTATATATATGTCTCCATGCCGGAGGATGCGGATAAATCCAATTTAAAAATAACACGTGCCGTAATCAGTCCGTTGTCCAAATTCGACAGAGATATTTCATCCATACGTGATTTTACCAATACTGTAACGGTAAAAGTTGTTGCAGAGGACGGCAAAACATTCAAAAACTGGCATATCAGCATAGTGAATACGGAAACGGACTCTCAAATTCCTTATTCGGACATGAAGAAATGGACGATTGCCCTTGACGAAAATGGAAATCAGATAAGTCTTCCGGACATCGAGTATGCTTACTTTCCCGGTGAAAACGGGAAATATTCCCCATGGCAACATGCAGCAAGGGCAAACAAAATCAACGGGTTCTTTTCCGTTACGCCTCAACCTTCTCCCGAAAACAGTGAATATGCACTTATGGAAACGAAAGCATACCTGGCCGGCAATCTTGTCAATTCGGGAATAGTGACAGGTGCATTGTTTACCGGAAAATTCTGCTTTGATTCAAGACATCTGCCGGTTGTGGGAAGCGATCCAAATCCCCGTAAACTTATTGACTTCGGTGTGCCGTTCACACATAAACCTTCTGCTGTACGATTCGATATAAGATATACTCCGGGCGAAGTAATGAAAGACGGTAGAGGAAAGACAATAAATGAAAATGATTCAGAGGGCAGACCTTACAAGGATTCCTGCGACATATATTTCCTATTGCAAAACAGAAGTCTCAAGTCGGATACTTATTACAGGGTTGCCACAGCATGGCTTCGCGAAGGAGCAGTAATAGGTGAAAACGGATTTGTTACAATTACATTACCATTCGTATATGGTCAGCCTACACAAGCGGAGATTCAAGAAAAACCATACATGAACATAGGGGGCATAAGAGGAGAGGTGACTTTTTACAAGTTCTCTTTCAATGGCGCTACTTATGACAAGGAATTGATGAAAGAAGAATTCGGGGATAAGGATATGGAAGTGGACCATATAATAGGTTTGTTCAGTTCGAGCGCCTATGGAGACATGTTTTGGGGTGCTCCTGGTTCAAGACTTGAAATCAAAAACGTTGAACTGATATACGAATAAAAATCATAATTGTAGATACGAATTTTATAGTCTGTTCTTTTTTTTGTACATTTGCAGTTGTTTTCATAAAGTTCTGATATACAAAGCAATAATAATATTGAGATATGAAGAGTTTTTTTTCCTTTTTTGCGATATTGTTTTTCACGGCCATTATGAGTATTTTTGGCCAGAATCCGGTGGTAGAAATGGTAAGCGTTGATGATATAACTTTCAAAAGCGCTTCATTTACAGCCAATTTAGTAAGTAAGGGTGGTTGGGCCGTAAGTAAAAGGGGAATAGTCGTCGGCACCAATCCTTTACCTACAAAAGCCAATGGAGGAACTCTTTCCGTCTTGAGCGGTTCAAGCCTTGGCGAATACACGAGGAGTTTGTCCACTTTGGCCCACAGTACCACTTATTATGTAAGGGCTTTTGTAACAAAAACCAGTCCTGCGGACACATGTTATTCCGATAACGTATTAAGCTTTACTACGCCGCAGGCCATTCCTCCTACTTTAGCGGCTGTAACTGTAAGCAATATAGGTTTGATGGAAGCGACCATTACCTCTCAAATAACAGACAAGGGTGATGCGACCATTCAATCCACCAAGGGATTCTTGTATTCCACCAGTCAGAATTTCACATACAGCAGTGCAACCAAGGCAACGGTTTCAGGTTCCGTATCCGACGTACCTTTTGACATGGTGAAAAATATTACCAATCTGCTATCGGGAGAAACATACTATGTGAAGGCTTTCACTGTCGTAAAATACGGACCTGTATTCGACACTGTATACTCAGACTTGACGAGTTTTACCACACAACATGCTTGCGGCACAAAACCGTTTAATATATATACAACGGATATAGCAATAGACAGTGCCAATATTCATTTTACCAAAGGCGAAGGACAGGTTGCATGGGAATTGGATTATGATTTTGCAGGTCATACCGTGGGAGAAGGAATCGTACTGCAAGTGAACGATACGGTGGTTACCTTGCGTAATCTGGAGGGAGGTCGTTCTTATTCCATTTTTGTCAGGGCTGTGTGTGATGATAGGTATAGCGAATGGTCCGATGTACGGACATTTGTTACACTTCCGCCATTGTGTGCTCCGGTACATTCCCTGCGTTCCACCCAGATAGGTTATTCTTCCGCAGTTGTGGAATGGACACCCGGAAGTATGAGCCAAACGACATGGGAGGTTTGTTTTGCCAAATCTAACGAGCCGATGCCTGAAACGGGAACGATAATACGTAACAATCCTATCTTCTCTCCTATCGGTCTTACCCCTCAGACGGAATACAAGTTGAGAGTACGTGCCATTTGCGGAGAATATTACAGCGACTGGTCCGAGGAATTCTCTTTCAATACCATACAGCAATCGATAGAAGAGGCAGATGCCGCAGACAAAATCGCAATATATCCGAACCCTACGGATAACACCATATTCTTTGAGGGCAATTTGGAAAATGTGACAAAGATAAAGATAACCAATTCATTGGGTCAGATTGTTTACTGTAATGATCGCATTCCTGATAGTTTTTCGTTCGGTTCGAACAAAGGAGTGTTTTTTGTAAGCATATACGGAAACAAAGGATATCAGATAGAGAAAATAATTGTACAATAAACAAAATATCAAGTTCAAATGTTAGAAAACATACTTTTACAAATCACGACGACAGGTACGGAAGTAGCCGCTCAGGTGGCGGAAAACACGGCAAAAATGAACATTTTCTCACTGGCTGCCAAGGGAGGTTGGATTATGATTGTTTTGGCTATATTATCCATAGTGGCAGTGTATATCTTTGTCGAAAGATTCATGGCATTGAAAAAAGCTTTGCAGGAAGACAAAAGTTTCATGGACAATGTCAAAAACTATATTCATCGCGGAGACTTGAAAGGAGCAAGAAGCATAACCGAAAGCAATGACAGTCCGATAGGCCGAATGATTTCCAAAGGCTTGTCTCGATTGGGCAGGCCGTTGAACGACATAAATCAGGCTGTTGAAAACGTTGGAAAACTGGAGGTCGCACGTTTGGAAAGCGGCGTTTCAATGGTTGGAACAATTGCCGCCATTGCACCTTCGTTGGGATTTCTCGGAACGGTGACGGGTATGGTCAAAGCGTTCTTCGACATGAGTACGGCAGGAAACAACATAGACATCCAACTGCTTTCAGGCGGCATATACGAAGCAATGGTTACAACTGTCGGCGGACTGATAGTCGGCATTATAGCCAACTTCCTTTACAGCATTCTTGTCGGACAGATAAACAAGGTGGTGTTTATGTTGGAGGCAAGAACGATGGAATTCATGGATTTATTACACGAACCGGCTCAATAAGTTATCTATGATACAGACAAGAAATAAGATTGATCCCAATTTCAATTCTTCGTCAATGTCGGATTTGGTTTTCTTGTTGCTTATCTTTTTTATGCTGACCTCAACCTTAATCAGTCCGAACGCAATCAAACTGCTGTTGCCAAAAAGTACAAGCGGACAGACTTTGGCCAAACAGAACGTGACCGTTTCCATTGACGAAAACAATGTGTTTTATGTAGAAAACATACAGACATCGGAAGAGGAACTTCCAAAAATGATAGGAGCTCTTCTCAGTGATGTTACCGATGGCACTGTAAAGTTGCATTCGGACAAAAGTGTTGCAGTTCAATACGTTGTCACTGTCATAGACGCCGTAAACAAGGTGAATGCACAACAAGGCAAGAAGCATAAGGTTATATTAGCAACGGAAGCCGTCAAATGATGAACAAAGATACGGACAGAAAAAGAATGTTGGTAAGCATAGGCTCTACGGTGGCGTTTCACGGGCTTGTGCTTGCTATGTTGTTGCTTATGGGATTGAGATATCCCGACCCTCCTCCTGCGGAACTGGGGGTGGAAATGGCCGAAGAGTCATTGTCCGACATAGGTCTTGACACCGAACATGCGGCAGAGGGCGGAGAGGATGTGTCCAATCAACGTATCGTATTGGATGACAGTGATGAAACGGTAACTCAGGATGTGGAGGATGTTCCTCTTGCAAGCAGGAAAAATGAACGGACTGTCAACAAAAACAAAACTAAACAAAACAATGTAAAACAAAAGGAGCAGACTCAGAATATAGACCCCGACGCCTTGTTTAAAAAAGGCATGGTGAAAAAAGGCAGCGGTTCTGACCAAGGAATAGGAAATGGTGACGGAGAAGGTGCAGGTGGTGACGGCAAAGGTTCGGGAGTATCCTTCAGTCTTGGAGGACGCGGTAGCAAAGAGTTGGCCAAGCCGGCGTCATCCACCCCTGAGGTGGGTACAATCGTGGTGGAAATTTATGTAAATCAGGAAGGAACTGTTGTAAGAGCCAAAGGCGGAGTCAGAGGAACCACCATATTCGATAACAATATGTGGCGGAAGTGCGAACAAGCCGCAAAGAAGTCCAAATTCGCCGCAGATCCTAATGCTCCCGAAGAACAGAAAGGTTCCATAACCTACAAATTTATCTGACAACCCGTTTCGTTCATTCATACAAATGAAAATACTGCATACTTCCGACCTGCACATCGGAAAGAAATTGTATTCGCATCAAAGAAAAGAGGAACAGCAGGATGTTCTTGACGAACTCGTATTTGCATGCAGGCAGGAGGATGTGGATGTAGTCCTTGTGGCTGGAGATTTGTTCGACAATTTCACACCTTCGGTCGATTCGATGAAGATGCTTTTCGATACTCTTGTCAGGATAAGTGAAAACGGCAGGCGTGCAATAGTGTTGATAGCAGGCAATCACGACTCGGCAGACAGAATAGACATGCCCGACAGCTTCGCCAGAACGAACGGTATATTTTTCCTCGGTAACTACGATAGCATTCAACAACCGCTTTCCCTTGATAACGGAATAAACATAGAAAAAACGGCATTGAACTATATGCAGATAAGGATAAGCAAGTATGATTATCCCCTTCAATTGGTGGTGACACCCTTTGTGAACGAGGAAAGGCTGAAGACCTATTTCGATGGCAAGGACAAGGACAGGTTGTTAAGGGATTTTCTTGCGGCAGTATGGGAAAAGACATTGGAGGAGAACGCAAGGGAAAGGGGCGTAAAGATATTGATGACCCATTTGTTCGTTCTGGAAAACGAACAGGATGAAAGGACGGAACCGGAAGACGAGAATGCAATAAACATAGGCGGTTTGTCCGCAATATACAGCGAGAACATCCCTTCTTCAATACAATATGCCGCTCTCGGACATTTGCACAGATGTCAAAGAATCGGAAAGAGACATATATGGTACAGCGGCAGTCCGCTCGCTTACAGTTTTGCCGAAGAGGAACAGGAAAAGTATTTTCTGATAATAGACATAGAACCCGACAAGGAGCCGATGGTCGTCAAGCGTCCCGTAGGAAGCGGGCACAAATTGAAAAACCTTAAGGCCGAAGGCGTAGAAAAGGCTCTTGAATTGTTGAACGTGTACAAGGATTACTGGGTTCAACTGCATTTGGTGACCCCGCAGGCAATATCATACCAACAAACACTCGAACTTCATCAGGCACATGACAAACTGATTCAAATAATACCCGAAATAGAATCAAGAGATAAAAATTTGGAATCAGAAAACAAAATTTTAGAACTAAGAGACAATCCGACAGAACTTTTCAAGGAGTTTTAC
>DXGG01000224.1 GCA_019114015.1 Candidatus Onthomorpha intestinigallinarum
ATTATCACTACGGTATCGCCCGGCTTGACAAGCTTTGCCGTTTGTGCGGGAGCACCTGCAACATCCAATGCGGACAATGCAAGATTTTCAGGAAGGTCTGAAGGAATCTTAGCATATATTCCCGATTCGAACAATATGGCCTTTCCGTCTATGTCCACCTGATCTATCTCCGGTCTTATCTCTTTTATCTTGTCTATTCTCAAAGGAGTAAGCGATAGCGACACAAGCGTAGCTATTTTGTCTCCTACCTTAAGATCGGTTTTGCCAATCAAGGCATCGCCTATCTTTTCAACCGTTCCCAACAGCATTCCGCCCGAACCGGTTACCGGATTGCGGTGTTTGCCCTGCTTTTCAACTATGGACATCATTATTTTGGCTATTTCCGCCTTGTCACCCTTTGCCTGTTCCTCTATTTGTGTGAAAGAAGCGGAGTCTATGTTTAATGTCTGGACGTCAATAAGGATTTCATTGTCGTAAATCTCATCCATATTGTTGTCTATTTTGTTTGCCGGTTGAGGCAATACCCCTTTTGGTTCAATGACACGGTGTGTGCCGTATCTGCATCCTTTTTTCATCATGACAATTACGTTTTTTGTTATTAAATATTATTGTTCGCTTGAATTTAAACGTGCAAATATACGTTTTTTTTCCGACTTTCAAACATCTTTTTCTTGATTGGTCTGACTGCGGGAACGTACGGTTAAAACAAAGAGAGCCCGCAAGGGCAGGCTCTCACACTTCTGATATATGGAAAACGCAATAGATTCAAAGCACTATTGCTTGCTTATTACTGTTGTAGGGTTTGTCGAAGTGGTAAACCGGTTTATGAAGTTGCCTTCGGTGTCGAATACGAAGCATTCTCCGTTGGAGCTGTAGTCTTTCGCATCGGTGATGAATACGTTTGCCTCCGTGCAGCTTATCCTGTAAGGCAACTGTATTGAAACGTTGTTTGGAATGGAACGTATGAAGTTCTCCGGAGCGGCCTGAAGATTGTTGATGTCCAAAGTCTTGTAAACGTTCGTTCCGCTACTGTAATCCGTATTGCAATAGATGATTTTGTCACCCGAAATGTCGTATGAACTCGACGATACGTTGACTCTGTCTTCTATCTGGTCGTTGTTGGTGTTTATTCTCAGGATTTGGCAGGGTACATCCGCGTAGTTGCCGCGTACAAGCGCTATAATCCTGTCATTGTATGCCCTGAGGGTTCCTGGATTGGAGCCAACCTCTATTTTCTTTACAAAACCAAGGTCTGACGAATTCAGAACGGATATTGTGTTGTCATAGTTCGGGTAATCCAATCCGCCGGAATTGCTTACGTAAACCTTGTCGTTCACAATCGCAATGCCGTCCGGATTGCGTCCCTGCGTGGAGGCATGGCATTCAATCCGACCGTTGTCCGGGTTTATCTTGCACACAGTGCCGTCGAAACATGCCACATAAAGGCTGTTGCCATAAAAAGCCAACTGTCTCGGTTGGGGGTTGTCTCCGGTGTTGAGGATGATTTGCCTTGTTTTCTCTCCAGTATTCTTGTTTACCACCATGATGCAGTTGGAGCCCGTCACCGCAATGTACAATTTGCCTCCGTACTCAATCATGTCGTTTGCCGTCTCACCCAAACCTACGGCGTTCTTCTCAAGGAAAACATCGAAGGTTGTCTCGTTTTTTTCCGTGTCGTAAAAGTCCAGAGAGGAATTGTTCCTTCCCATAAGTCCTTCGCAAAGAATGTAATATCCTTTGCCCAAATTCTCACCCGAAAGAGAGGGTTCATCGTTTCCGTTGTCGGAACAACCGATAAATGCGATCGCAATCAGACCGAACAACAATAAAAATCCTGTTTTTCTTCTCATAATTCTAAAAACTGTATTTGATGTTTATATTCCAATTTCTTCCCGGCATGGGATAGCTTTTTACAACTTCGTATTGCTTGTCCGTAATGTTGTTGCAAGAAAGTTTGATGTAAAAATTCCTGAATTGCTTTCCTATGCTTATCGAGTGTTCCCAATAAGGCTTCAGCGCATTCCGTTCCGTATTCTGGTTCATGGTGTATCTTTTGCCCACGAACGAGCTTGTAAAGGCAACGTTCAGCGTATTGAATCCGAATCCCGCAATTGCATTGGCGCTGTGTCTCGGTGTGTACTGTATCTGATGGCCGTAGGTATTGCTCTCTTTCAGATTGTCCACAGCATATTGAAAGTTGTAAACGGCACTTAGGTCGAATGTCATTTTGTTTTTCGTTTTGTTCAGTTCGTAACGCCAATCCGCCGTAAGCTCTACGCCGTCCATTCTTACCTTTCCGTAGTTTACCATGCTCCAAATGAAGATGTTGTCTCTCGGAACGGCTATTATCTTGTCCGTAACGTCGTTGTGATACAGTTCTAACGATATGTTCACAAAGTGAGGGTTTATTCCCTCAGTCTTGTGTCTGAATCCGAAATGGATATTGTACTGATCGGCCTTTTCAGGATTAAGATCCACCTGACCGACTGCGTTGTAGTACAGATCGTTGAAGGTAGGCGTACGGAATATGTTCTTGTAGAAAAGAGATATTTCGAAATGTTTCCAAAGCATGCTTATGCTCAGGAACGGACTGAGATGGTTCTGCATGCGGTAAGCCTCGTGCGATTCGGCCCAATCTTTGCTGAAGGTGTGCAGAACGTTGGCATCCAAACGCAGAATGCCGATTGAATAAGCTGCGACAAGACCTGTAAGGGATGTGAACCGCAAAGGGTCGAAGTCATAGTTGTTGGATGCTTTCATGTTGTTGAGAAGAAGGTCATTGGTCAGATTCAGGCTGAACCTTTCGCCTTTGTTCCAGCATACGACATTGTTCAGATACATTTCTGTCTGGTTGTAAATGTCCTCCCTGAAGCCTTGGGCGTTGTTGAAATAAGGGTCGAAGTATCGGGTATGGCTCGCGGAGGCCTTGAACCTCGTTCTGTACCTCAGATTGTCAGTTATATTATATG
>DXGG01000225.1 GCA_019114015.1 Candidatus Onthomorpha intestinigallinarum
GCACATCCGGCATTTTGGAAAGAAAAGCATCTATAAGAAACAAGGTACGATCAATTCCAGGTTCATCTTTCTCCAAGATAGAAACAGATTGTTCGTTACGATTTAATTTATAGTTCTCACCTTCAATAAGGTAAAACAAAGATCGCCTGTCCGCAACATAAAGTACAGCCTTTCTTAATTCTGCTCCAAAACTCACATCGCGGAGCAAATATAAATTCTTTAAATACAGCAAACGAACGGACTGAAAATAAGGATAACGCGCAACTAATGTTCGCAATTCATACAACGAATCCTGATTTAAAGTTTCTGGATGCTGAATCCATTGTTGTAACTGAACAGCCGTCATCTTTTACCAATTAGCGACCGTTGCGTTAAAGATCTGTTCTGTAATATCTTTAACCATCAACGTTATCAGATTATCTTGTACATCAGTCAACAACTGACCTGAATCATAAGTTTGAAAAGCTGAGAACTGCTGTTCAAAGTCTTCTTCATGATTAGTATTGTTGACATATCGTACATTCACCGTCAACGTAACTTTCACCTTCGAAGCAAAGCCACTGGCATCTACAGACTCATTATATTGATTATACCCAGTAATTTCACCATCAATTTCCAAATCACCTCCAGAGTTTACAATCTGCAAACGAGTCTGCTGTATAAACATATCCTTCAGCTTCGTATTAAATTCCACTGCCAAAGGTGCGTATACATACTCTGCCCGATTAGGAAAATCGGAAATAGAAATTGTCTTAACTTTCGTATAATCAATGGAACTAATCGGAGCTAATCCCAAAGAAATGCGGCATGAATACACAATAAAAGCCAAACAAGCACAAACAGCGATAATTCCGATCTTTTTAATCCAATCCATATTCCTTTATTTTTCTATATAGAGTACGCTCGGATATGTTCAAATCTTGAGCCGCACTTTTCCGTTTTCCATGGTGCTTCTCAAGAGCCTTACGGATCATATCCTTTTCTACATCATCTAAAGCTAACGATTCTTCTACATACTCTTCTGTATCTTGAATATCATCATCATTCACAGAAGATGAAAGCGGAGTTGCAGGTTGCACAGCAGAATGAATAATGGTAGTCACATTCGGTTCAACCGTTGCAGGTGTCACAAGCTGAGGTTGAGAAGGAGAAGTGTAATAAGACGATTTAATACCACTCCCCGCACCTGCAGCCGCCCGCTCAGTCATAATCTCATGAACAAGTTTTTTCAACTCCGTCACATCCTGACGCATGTCAAACAAGACTTGGTAAAGAATCTCGCGTTCACTACCAAACCCTTTACTTTCCTTATTTCCTAATAAAGCAGGCAAACGTTGTGCATTATTCTCAGGCAAATAATTTCTCAAAATATCTGCATTAATTTCCCGATTAGCCTCAATAATAGAAATTTGTTCTGTAATATTCTTCAACTGTCGCACATTACCAGGCCAGGTATAGGCCATCAACATCTGGCGTGCATCCTCAGTCAATTGCAGAGGAGGCATATGGTACTTCTCAGCAAAATCAGAAGCAAACTTACGGAAAAGTAAAACAACGTCTTCTCCCCGTTCACGCAAAGGCGGTATCTGAATAGGTATTGTATTCAAACGATAATACAAGTCTTCACGGAACCGCCCTTCGGCAATGGCCTGCACCAAATTGACATTGGTAGCAGCCACGATGCGAACATCTGTCTTCTCTACCTTAGAAGAACCCACTTTTATGAATTCCCCACTTTCGAGCACGCGAAGCAGGCGCGCCTGGGTAGGCAAAGGTAATTCGCCTACTTCGTCCAAAAAGATAGTACCACCATTTGCTTCACCAAAATAACCTTTACGCTCACTGATAGCTCCAGTGAAGGCTCCTTTCTCATGCCCAAACAATTCCGAATCAATAGTCCCTTCAGGAATAGCACCACAGTTTACAGCAATATATTGTCCATGCTTGCGACGGCTATATTGATGTATAATCTGCGGAAAACTTTCCTTTCCGACACCACTCTCTCCAGTTATCAGTACAGACAAGTCTGTCGGTGCCACTTGCATCGCGACATCGATTCCTCGCAGCAAGGCTTCATTGTTTCCAATGATGCCAAAACGCAACTTGACTTGCTGTATCTCTGCCTTCACCATATTATAATTCCGCTTCTGTTGTTGAATCCAACTTCAATTTGTCACTGTCATCACGCTTCTCATAATACAATTTCCGAAGCGGATTGGAACGAGCCTGCAGATCACGCTGACGATTACGGTACACATCAATCGCTACATAAATAGCCTGACGGAATGAATCTTCAGAAGCAACACCTTTCCCCGCTATATCATAGGCAGTACCATGTGCAGGCGAAGTACGCACGACAGGAAGTCCAGCCGTAAAGTTCACACCTTCATCCATCGCAAGTGCCTTAAAAGGTGCCAAACCTTGATCATGGTACATGGCTAATATACCATCAAAGTGTGAAAATCCACCTGCTCCCATAAAACCATCGACAGGGAAAGGACCAAAACAAAGAATACCTTCTTCACCAGCTTCTTTCATCGCAGGAATAATAATATCCTGTTCTTCTGTACCCAACAGGCCTTCATCGCCAGCGTGTGGATTAAGTGAAAGAACAGCAATACGAGGTATCTCAATATCAAAGTCCAATTTCAATGAGCGATGGAATATACGTAGTTTTTCCTTTATCAATTCCTTATTTAACACTGAGGCGATTTTACTCACAGGAATATGTCCTGTAACAAGTGCCACACGCAAATCATTCTTCATCAAAATCATAAGCGCCTTCTCACCCTCGCCAAGTGTTTGTTCAATATACTCTGTATGACCAGGGAAATGAAAGTCTTTCGACTGAATTGTATGTTTATTGATAGGAGCCGTTACAATCACATCAATCAGCCCTTTTTTATACTCTTCAACAGCCTTCTCCAAAGCAGCCAAAGCGGCGTGACCTGCTTCAGGAGTAGGATTGGCAAACTCGACTTTCACTTCATCATCATTGCAGTTGACAATACTTAAACGATCTGGAGCTGCATCTTCTGCCGACTCTACAATACTGAAATTAGTCGGCAAATCAAGAGACTTGCGATGGTAAGCAGCAACTTTTGGGGAACCATATACGATAGGGGTACACAATTCCAACATTGCAGGTTCTGCAAATGTCTTCAAAATTACCTCATAACCAACTCCGTTGATATCTCCTTGTGTAATGCCGATTCTTATCTTATTATCTTCCATTCTTATTTCTTCTCGTTAATAATTGTATCATTGGACGCCTTTTCATTCTGAAGATCCTTTCCGTTTCCCGCTTTCTGTTCTTTAGCAGGCAAACGTAATGTATAAAGGGACGCTTCCATCTGGCGAACCAAATTTCGTTTCAATTTATCTGGTGAATAAACAAAGATTTCAGAAACAATAATACGCTGATTCTTTTCATCCAAACGCATATGGGAAACAAACGGCCCTCCCATAAAGTCACCCTTAATACGCCATAAGCCACGTGCTTCAAGCGCATAAGCATCTTGAACGGAAATAGGCTTTACATCCGTCAATAATGTATCAGTTGCCATATACATACCTTCGCGCGCCCCAGGAATATTAACCTTCATCACTGAATCGCGCTTGGCCAGAAAATATTCCTTCGTAAAAGTATCTTTATCGCGATAAGGGAAAGAATAGATCACGAAGTTCTGATCGCCTGTTGCCGTATTGGTTCCTGCCCAAAGGAAATTTTCCCCTAATTTATGAGAAGTCAGTTCACCTGGCACCCACACTTCGCAATCAAACATTTTTTTCACCTCGTTGTATACAAAATTATTGTGCTTAGTCTCCAGTATAGTGATCTGACGGTTCATCTCGGCACGAGTGAAGAAATCGATAATAGCCTGTCGATGCTCTGCCACATAGGGGGCAAAGGATTCCTCGTCAGGCGCCTGTATCGTCAATATAGCCTGTGGAGAAGCATATACATCTTTACTATACTTCATCTTGGGTTGAGTATAGATGTCACGTACATCGACCACTATAATATTGCGAATCAACTTTAGCGTTGCGTCGTAATGAGCAGGATCGGTATACATAATTCTAAAAGAACGCTCAGATTGAGGTAAACCAGGTACATCTGAATCAAGTACATCGTAGAGAGCACGACCAGCAGGACGTTCCCACATTTGTTGGTCTATCACAACCAAAATCTCATATGCTCGACCACTGGATGTAGGAGTCAACAATCCCTTGCCGCTCTTCTTACCACCACAAGATGAGAACACAGCCAATACCACAAACAGACTAAAGTAATACAAGAACCTTTTCATATCTTCACCTTTTTAAATTTCACAAAACTACAAAGAATGCCTTTATCCGCCATGCCAAAGTTAATAATTTATATTAATTCTTGTTTTCCGCCTCCTGTTTGGCAGTAGA
>DXGG01000226.1 GCA_019114015.1 Candidatus Onthomorpha intestinigallinarum
ATGCAAACTCGTCAGATATTTCGCCCCGGAAAACATACTGGAAGTAGGAACGGAGTTCGGCATAAGCACACAATACATGGCAAGGACAAACCATAATGCCACCGTATTCAGCATTGGAAACAGCGAAGAGAAAACATCCGTCGCCGACAAAGGATTCAGGGAAAACGGAATAAACAACGTGAAACTGTTTTCGGGCCTTTATGACCAACTGTTGCCAGAATGCCTTGAAAAAATGAGGCGTGTGGACTTTGCCTGCATAAACAAGGCCGATAATGACGACAAAATAATGCGCTATATCGAACTCATATTGCCTTATTGCAGTAAAGAATGTCCGATAGTCATAAAGGGAATATACGAAAACGAGGAAATGAAAAAGACATGGCAAGAAATATGCGAGGACAAAAGGTTCATGATTTGTGCGGACTTTTTTTCCTTCGGACTTATTCTTTTGAGTGACAAGCCTTTGCAAAAGCAGAACTACCGACTTAAGATGCGGTGAAAACCAAACGAAGATTCAGAAAAATGAATTCAGAAAAGAAAAAAATGTCTTCTGAAAAGAAAATCACGGAATCAAGATTCGATAAACCGCTATCAAATTACGTACACAACGGTTCCGGATGGAATCAATCCTGTTCCTCTTCCACGGTCTGTGTTCCGTAAGGGTTCATAATCATTATGCTGTCGAAATTGTCCCTTGCCCTCAGTCCGCTGCCGAAATCGATTCCCGAGGCGGAATGGTGACGTATCGGCAAATCCGTCCTCAACAATGCCGAATCCTTTATCCAAAACAAATCCCTGCAATAAAACGTATCCTGTTGACGATAGTCTATTATTACCACACTGTCCCTTATGTAATAAACCTCTGACCATTTGTAGTTGACGGCATAGTCAGCCCTTAGCGTGGCCTTTGTAGACAAATCCTGATTCAGGAAAATCAGGTTTATTCCTTTGGGAAAACACATTTTTGCACTGTCACCCGAATACACCTGTATCAAGTCGGAAAACAGTTCGACGTCAACCACACCGTTCACACTTCTGAGAAGATGGGCGTCCTTTACGATTTGGGACGGTTTTCCTTTCATACTGTCTGCTGTTGTATTATTCACATCCCGACCGCACGAAATACAAAGAATACAAAAAGCGAATATGCCTGTATAAGAAAGGCATATCCGCTTGTAATTCATTATGTTCCTTATGTTCGACACCTGTTTTAGTCTCTTGATCTGGCCGTTGTACCCTTTCCTATCCAACATCCGACGGTAAATCCCTGACCCGGTTGTATGGAATTGAAGAACATGTCGGCCTTAAGCGGCCATTGGCCGCGTGCGGAGTTCATTACCTTTTGAGCCTCATCGGCAATGGATGGATCTATCGACTTGGCTCTTGCAGCCTCATCATAAGCCACCCATGCGGCTCCTCTTATCTTTCCTTCGTGCGAGGCACAACTTACCGCACTTCTCAAATACATATTGGCAACCAACAAAACGGCCTTGCCCTCCAAAGACTTGTCATACTGCGGAATCTGGTTTGCAACATTTCTTGCCGCAGCATACTGACCGGAATTCATCAACGCCTGAGCCAAAACAAAAGCAGCCTTTGCCTTGGAATCGTTATCCTCCAACTTTTTCACTGCTTCCTCCAAATAAACAGCCGCCTCCTTGTTCTGATCTCTTGACATCAACATCGTTCCCATAAGGAATGCAGACTTGCCGGTAGGTTCCAACTTGTGCAGATTCTCGGTTGCAGCAAAGAAAAGCTCGGAATCCGTACATCCTTTACGTTCAAGATTGGTCGTAATCTTCTTCAACAATGCCAAATCATTGGGATTTGTCTTGAATTTAGGCTCATAGATAGGTATTATCTTTTCACAAGACGCATAAGGGGCAATAATTTCCTCGGTTATGGCCAGATAGCTTGTAGCATTCTTCATATCGGTCTCAACCTTCTTTATTTCCTTGGCATTTCCGGAAGTTTTGAGTTGCTCCAAAAGTTTCTTGTCGTTGCTTATGATTGATTCCAATGTTTCAGCCGCATAATCATAGGCGGTGAACAACATGTCCATCTGTTCGTCGTTCGCCTTTATCGAAGCCAGATACTGTATTGTCGCCGTCACATACAAGGGACAATACTGTGCATCCAACTTGTCTCCGCCCTTTTCACTTGCTTCTTTGTACAGATTATAGATCTGTTCCTTGGAATCCGGTCTGTATTCGGACAATATCTTTGCCTTCTGAGCTATATTGTTGTATTCCTCTCCGAAAGCCATGGTTCTTGTATCCTGCATGTCCAGGTATTCATCTATATACTTGTCTCTTTCCGCAGGAGTGGTCGCATTGGCTATCATATATTTAAGAATGTTCGCGCCCCTTATGTAGGTGTTGACGTGATAGTTAGGACAATGCTTCAACACTTTTAACCAGGGTTGATAAGCATCCTTGTAATTATTCTGCTTGTAAAACTCCTGGTACAAAGAATTGTTAATAAGACATGCAGTGCTGTCTTCCGGCGTCTTGCCGTACTTTTGTGCATTTACATTTACCGCACCCAACACCATAGCTGCAAATGCAGTAAAAAAAACTACTCTCCTCATTTTGTTATTCCCTTGTTTTTATTATTGTTTTTATCATTGAATGTTATTGGTATTTCCTTTTAAAGAACCATAGATCCTTTGCTGAAAAAGAAACTCCTATACCGAAATAATCCTTTTGTATCAAATCGTTTTCCAACGTACCCTGACGTCCGTATTCCAAACTTATGTTTATTCTCGTTCCCTGTTTCCTTATAGGAAGTCCGAATCCCAAAGAAACGCCTATGCGGGATATTCTTCTGTCCCTTAAATAGAGGGATCCGTTTTCATAGTTCGCACCTATACGATAGTTTATTTTCTCGAAATAATTGCCGTACATGTCCGGGGTGTACTCCGCTCCCACATTGAATTTATAAGAATCCTTGAGCACGTCAAAATACGTCACGTCCTGAAGAGAAAAACCGGACCACTCCGTATAAGTAAAATCCAGTCCGACAAACAACTTGTTCAACTTTTCATAGGAAAAGCCCGCTCCGAAAGACTGAGGCAGCTTTATATTGCCGTCTGTATCAGTAAACAATACGGAATCCCTCACTGTTTCCGCTCCCGCACTTTCGGTAAAGGTATATTGTCTGTATTCGTTCTTTGTAGGCAGATATGCAGGCAGTACATAAGTCAAGCCGAAACCTATCCTGTTGTCGTTTTTCAATGTTTTGAAATACTGCAATCCCAAATCGGCATTGAAAGCCGATATTCTGTAATTGCTTTCTATTCTCGAATTAAGTTTTTGTGCGTCATCCGGAAATTCAACCGTAGCACTCTTGTAATAATTTCCGAATATGTATTGCACATTGAGCCCCAAAGAAAAATCATGCAGCCAACCCAATTTTTCCGAAGGCTGATATGCAATACCCAACATTGCTTTGTTCAGTCCTCCGTCCCCTTCGTATATCGCATTGTAATTTCCTGTTTCGGTATTCGACACGTTCGTTTCGGAAGCAGTGAAATCTATGGTTGACAAAGGCAAGAGACCACCCGCTATCTTAAGGGTTTGGTGCAGCGGAAATGCAAACAATATATGCGAGATACCGCCTGTATTGCCTGAAGATTCCGCATTGTTGGACTTCAAAAAGACATTGTTGGAGCAAAAGCCTATGTCGAATACGAAAGACAAGGTATCAACTCCGGAATAGGAGGCAGGATTCTTATAATTCACAAAATTATTTCTTTGCAAGGCATAAGATATTCCTCCCATTGCGGAATTAACCGAATTCGTGAACATGTCCGTTTCGCCTATTCCATATTTTGAATATGGAGAACTTATGGTATTCTGGGACTTTACCTGTTCTGCAAATACCAAAAGCAACAAAAAAAGCAACGATATATCAAACCTTTTTCTTAGCATTAACATTCAATATAATATTTAATCCTTTCAATACCAGCTTATCCTCCACAATTACATTACAATTCAATCGTTCTGCTATAAAACCCGCATCTCCTCCGGTCAAAACGACTTTAATGTTGTCATTTTCTTTCAAATACCAATTAATCATTGATTCTATCTCTGCCACTGTACCGTTAAGCACTCCCGATTTTATACATCCAATTGTACTTTTTTCACACAATCTTACGTTTTCATGTTCAATTTCTATCAACGGCAAATCAGTAGTAAAATTATGTAAGGCCTTATATTTCATTTCAATACCGGTAGTTATACTTCCTCCTCTGTAAACCTTGTTTTCATCAACAAAATCAAAACAGACGCAACTGCCGGCATCTATCACCAATACTGCATCACCGCTATAAAGAACACTTGCCGCAACAACGGCAGCTATTCGATCCTTTCCAAGTGTGGACGGCGTGGAATAATCAATTCTTATCGGCAGATACAACTCATCCGTCATGGAAAACAATTCCGTATTGTCCATCAAATAATTCATCACCTGTTCTTCTTCCTCCCCTGCAACAGAACTGACAATTGCCTGTTGTAAATCGAACTTACAAAACAGATTTTCAAGAATTCCGACCGACAAAGTTTGAAAAGAAGAAAAATATACCATATCATCTTTTTCAAAAACAGCCAGCTTATATCTTGTATTACCTCTGTCTATGACAAGTTTCATAATCTCTGTTGCGCTATTCCGGATTATTATTCAAAGGAAGAGGATAAACCGATAAGAAAGTGTTTTTATCCATTATCTTGTCATAAAATTCCCTGTCCATGATACAGTCCTGTTCTTCCAAAGGCTGATTGTTGGAATCGTATATTTCATAAGTTTTCTTTATAAGTTTACCTTCTTTATTCCAGAAATACTCCGAACGTTCAAAGGCAACCTCTGCACAACCTGAATTATAAGTATTGTACCTTCTTGCAAAATATATCAGATTACCGTCATTATTGTACAGTCTCTCATATATGTAATCCCATGCCTTATTTTGATTATATACCACTTCTTCACAATAAAAGAAAGTATCCTTCGCATTTTGTTCTATCACATCGAACCTTCGTTCCAAACCCTGCAAGGATTCAACATTGCCAAAATAGTCAGTTATCTGACTGTCTCCTTCGTATTTTGCAAACCGAACAACCAGGCTGTCTATTTCCATAAGGTATCGTACATAAGCTATCAAATCCTCAGCAAACAGAACTTCCTCTCTCGCCTCGTCCGATTCGTCCTGCATTTCCATAGTCTCCTCGGACATTTCGTAAACCTGACCGGAATCCAACCCCACCTCATCGTGATACCCGTAATTGTCCGAAAAAACACTGTCAATCTCATCCACCTCCTGCGAAAAAGCTGCAAATGGAATAAAAACAAACAAAAAACAAACGTACTTAACAGTCAAATTCATATCTTTCACCGTTTAATCCACATCTTCACTGAACATAGGATCCCAAGGTGGCAACATAACAGGCTCCTGTTCAAGATATTTCAATATCGATTCAGGAACATATTTCTTGTCCACCACAAGTCTGAACATATATTCCTCAAACCACTCGTCAGTCATTATCAAATGTCCCTGCCATCCGTGAGAAGCACCCCAACTGTTCTCAACGAGCCATTTCTTAGGCTTTCCGTCCTTGTCCAAATCGACACCGCAAAGCGTCATAGCATGAGAAGAACCGCTTGCAAAGGTCTGTATTCTCTCCTTTTTGTCCATTCCGAAAGTCGTTCCCATCAAAGAACCGTAGTCATAAGTGTTAACATCAAGCAATCCTTTGGAAGAATACAGGAACTTGCCCACATCACAGGAAAAATACATCATAACGGAATCCTTTATCGACGCTATGGCTATATTCTTTATGTCTTCTATCGGAAGATTGATGTATTTCCAGTTTGCCCCGTCTGCAACGTGTCTGTCATTCTCTATTTCATACACCTTATTGTATTCTCTCGACGGATCGTTCATCAACATGACATAGGAATTCTTCAAATCCTTGCCTATGAACTTGTCATAAAATGATTTCGGCGTATAAGTATCCGTAACTATTTCCTTACCGTTTACGTCCCTTAAGGTATATGTAAACTCTTGAACAGGCTCTCCGTATGCCAAAACCAGCATTCTGTAAATCTGAGCCAACATCTCCACCTTGCGTGTCTGCAACTGACCGTCCTTCGCTTTCTTTACGGTCTTCATATCCCTCAATTCCAAAGCATATTCCTTCAACTTGAGTGTAATCAATTCATCTATCTTGCCCGTATTGTCCGAATTGTAAGTCTCGGGCTGAACGGTTGAAGGAACAACTCCGTATTTGCTTACAAGATCAGACACACCCGTAAACTGTCCACCGTCAGACAAGGTATTCTTTAAAAGCCATTCGTTATATTTGCTGTCCAAAGGCTCGTCTATATGTTTTATTATCTCCGACAAAAACAAATTGCTCTTTTCCAACTGGTCGTAAAAGAACAAATAATTCTGACTAAGTTCAAACGCTCCGAGATTATATTTGGATATCATTTCGGCACGCATGACATTAAAGCCCGAAAACAACCAGCAACGGCCGGATGACTTCTGGTCTGTTATACCGCGACTGTTCACCCTGTGCGAAAAATAAGTGTCATATTTATTCTGATTGTCAAGGTTCAATGCCAATGACTGTATTTTATTGTTGGCAACAGCATTTCTCAAAGCCTTGTCCGAAGCAGTCGCCTTATACGAACTCCTTATCTTGTTCATCATCTCCGGAGTTATGCCGTCACCTTTTTGGGCAAAACTTCCACAAACACATCCGACAAACAAAACCAATACAACTAATTTCTTCATATCCCGATTTCCGTTTTATTATTTGTTTTTATTCTCCAAAACATTCTCCAAAGCCGTATCATAAGACTGTCTGTAATCCGCAATCTTTCCAAACACTTCCTCATCCACGCAGACCATGCCGTCCTCTCTCACCATTCCCACCGCACAACAAGCAACGCCATATTCCTTCAAACGCGAAAGCATATCATCCTCACGACCGTTCCTTATGGTTACCACAACCCTCGACTGACTCTCTCCAAACAAGAAAGAATCCAACCTTACCTCTCCACTCGTATATATGTCAAAGCCGAAACCCCTCCACATGGCAGATTCCAACATGGCTATGAACAATCCCCCCTCGCTCAAATCATGGGCAGACTCGATAACACCGTCTCTTATCAATT
>DXGG01000227.1 GCA_019114015.1 Candidatus Onthomorpha intestinigallinarum
CTACCTGTTCAAAATACTCGATCTGAACCTGTTTTTTCAAACTTTAATCCATAAAAATTAGTTATTTCCAATCGGATTGCTTATTTTTGCATCATCAAAAAACAAATGAAGTATGAAAAAGACGGTTTTATTAGTTTTAAGTTGCGGTTTTATTTTGGGTTGCGGCTCGTTGAGCAAAAGCGGATATAAAAACGTAGACGAAAAAGACGTACCCCCTAAATTCGTACACGACTTCCAGTCAAGAAGACAAAACGTGGAAAACGTGAATTGGCAGATGGTTGACTCAAACTGCTACATAGCCAACTTCACAACGCCGGAAAACAACAATCACATAAGGATAAAATTCAGGAACACCTCGGTAGAGACTTATTGGAACGTGCCTTTGGAATACACCCCCTCAAACATAACGGACTATATCAAGGAAAACTATGACGGATACAAACTGACACAAGTGGACATAGTGGAAATAAGACGTCAGAAAAGCTATTACGCCCAAATAAGCAAGAAAAAAGAGACTAAGACCTTGGAATTCGACCTTTTGGGCAACTTTCACAAGGAGGTTGAAGAACAATAAATCATAATACATCGACAAAAAAAGGATTGCATTTTCCCATGCAATCCTTTTTTGTTTGTGTCCATGCCCTTATCTCTTTCATATACTGTCCCAATCTTTTGCAACAGGGAATTTCTTCCTGTACTTGTCCAGTTTATCCTTGTCTATCACGGCATATACTATCTCCTCGGTATTGTCCCTTGCCGCTGCCAGTACATTGCCGTTGTAGTCCAATACCACGGATGCCCCCTTGTAGTTCAACCCAGTTTCGTCCACGCCGCACCTGTTGACTCCCACAAGATAGGACTGGTTCTCTATCGCCCTTGCAGGCAAAAGCTTCTCCCAGTGACTTATCCTCACGTCCGTCCAACTGGCAACATAAACCAACAAATCGTAATCATATTCCCCCTTATCGCCCAATCTGTTGCGAGACCATAACGGAAAACGCAAATCATAACATGTCTGCAACTTAATCTTCCAGCCCTTGTACTGAACCGTCACGGGATTCTCTCCACGGCTTATCACCTCCGGTTCCCTCGAAAGACAGAACAAATGTCTCTTGTCATAGTAGGACACACTGTCGGGAGTTACAAAGAAATGTCTGTTCTTGTACCTGCCGTCCTCCTTTATCAAAAGACCGCCCTCAACGGCCATATTCCTCTCGGCCGCCACCTGTTTCATAAACCCAAGTCCCTCACCGTTCATATCCTCGGCAAAAAACTCCTCAATGGTAAAGCCTTTGGTAAAGGTCTCCGGCATTATCAACAAATCCGTATCCTCATCAAGCCTGTCAATAAACGACCTGTATCTTTTCAAGTTCTCGCTTATCCTCTTATCCTTTGTGTCCGCCTGAAAAACAGCTATTTTCATCATTCATTACATTTAAAAGTAAACAATCCTATCTGCCGCAATTGCAGGGGTGATCCATTCTTATCCTTGCATTGGGAAACAACGCCCTGATTGCTCTTTGTTCGTCCCTGTTCATCTGTATCGCCCTTAAATCCAAATACCTCAAATCCATATCCGAAAAAGATTCGGGAAACGAATAAATGGGATTGTCCCACATAACAAGAGTATCCAATGGCAGGGAAGAAAGCCTTCCGTCCAAAGAATCTATGTAATTGGAGGACAAATCCAGATAATGCAGATGTTTGAGCGAAGTGAGCCAAACAGGTATGGACTCAATTTTGTTGCGATACAAACGCAGACGTTTCAAATTCCTCAATTCCCGTATTTCGATAGGTACAACGGTCAGCCCCTGCCTCGAAAGGTCGAGGCTCTCCACGCTGTCCTTCTCCGCCAAAGCCTCCCGCAGGGATTTGTATGTTCTGCCCTGAGCTCTCAATCCATTGGAAAACGAAAGACAAACAAACAAAAACAAACTAAACGCAAGCCAATATCCTTTCTGCCTCATCTCTGTCTCTGCAAAGTTGTTGTTTAAGCTGCTCCAATGAGCCGAATTTTTTTTCGGAACGAATATATTCAATAAACTCCACCGAAACGGTTTTGTCATATATCCATTGTGAAAAATCAAAGATATTTACCTCTATGCTCAAATCCTCAAGTCCAAGTGTAGGCCTTGTACCTATACTTAGCATTCCTTTCATGGTATGACCGTCAACCGAAGCCATGACGGCATAAACCCCTTTGGCGGGTATGAGTTTCAATTCCTCCACCTTTAGATTGGCCGTCGGAAAATCCAATTGCCTTCCTATTCTGTTGCCTTCCACAACCCTGCCGCTAAAAACATAATTGCTACCCAGCATTCTGTTGGCCAAGTCAACCTCTCCCCTTTCCAAAGCCTTGCGTATCTGAGTGGAGCTTACCTCTATGGAATTGCAGAACACGCAGGTGTCCGTTCTTTGCACAAGAATGTCTCCGTAATGTCCCGCGGCAAGGATTTCATCGAACTCCGAAGAGTTTTTCCTGCCGAAACGATTGTCATAACCGAGCAAAACAAGCTGCGGGTCAAGGCTCTGTTTCATACGGTCGAGAAATTCCGAAGGCAAAAGATGTGCAAAACCGTCGGTAAAGTGCAGAACACACAAATAATCCACACCGGTCGAAGCTATCTTGTCGAACCTTTCGGCATTGTTCTGCAATATCTTCAAATCCGTTTTGCCATTTGCCAACACATGCTGAGGATGACGGTCAAAGGTCATCACAACGGACTTGCAAGCGTTTTCCTTTGCCCTTCTGACCAATTCCGACAACAGTTTTCTGTGTCCTATATGCACCCCGTCGAACATGCCCACTGTTACAACCGGTCTGTCCTCAAGTTCCAACTGTCCGTTTAAAGTTACTATTTCCAAGTCGTTATTTTTAAAGTAGAAAAACAGCGGTTGCAAAGGTACGAAAAATAAAGGGACGCAATCAAAAAAAAGGTTCTTATCCGCTTATGCAAGAAAGAAAATATGAAACGATAGTTTCGTTGAAACTCTTTCTTGATTCTATTTTTATGGAATCAAGTTTGACGAAATTGAAATCAAGATTCATTTTTTCAAAACGAAGAAAGAAGAAAAAGCTCTTTTACTGTATGATAACATAT
>DXGG01000228.1 GCA_019114015.1 Candidatus Onthomorpha intestinigallinarum
GGACTTGTTGTAATACTCTTCGGCTTTTGCCATATCGCCCGCATCGCGGTAGATTCCTCCTACATAGTTAAGGTTTTCAGGATTGTCCGCACCCAAAGCCAATATCTCCTGTATCAGTTTTTCAGCCTCGGTATTGTTTCCGGCACTTATGTATGAGCTTGCGAGCAATGCCTTCAACTGAGAGTCTTTAGGCAAAACCTTTACGCCTTTTTTCAACACGTTGATAGCCTTATCCATTTCCTTGGCCTGCTGATTGTACACGAAAAGGTTTATATAGGCTTCTCTTTCCTTCGTATTGCCCTTGACCAATTCCCTGTACAGTTCCGCAGCCTTGTCCTTCTGGTTTGTCGCATCGTAGGCCATGGCCATTATCAGCTTGGCTCTTTCGACTACTTCCTTGTACTGGCATACCTCTGCGGCCTGAAGTGTTTTCTCAAGCAGTGGAATGCTCTCCTGATACTTGCCCTCGTTGAATACGTCTATCGCTCTCTGCAACTGGTATCCGGCAATGACCATCAAAGCTCCGTTGGATACGGATATGTATTCGTTTGTCTTGTTTGCCTTTTCTATTTCTATCGACTTGATAAGGGCGTTCTGCGCCTTGTCTGCCAATTCATCGATAGGCACCTTTACTTTCTGTTTCTTGAGCAGTTTTTGGTCGTCTTCGTTTGTTGACTGTGAGAGTTCGACAAACTTGGCGTAGATAAGGCCTGCATAATACCATGTCTTGGCATCATCCTTTGTCTTTTCGTGAACACAAGCCTCCTCAATGTTTTCCATTGCATTTCTAAGCCTGTCGTTCTTCATGTCCGAATAGGCGCTTTGCACTTTCATCGTTTGTGCAAATGACCCAGCAGCCATAAGCAACAAGGCTGCCAATACTAAACTTTTCTTCATCATTATTCTATTGTTTGTTGTTCATTGCCTGATTCATTATTATCCGTTTCGGTTTCCATCGTTTCGTCTTCTTCTTCGCGACTTATCCTTGCAATGGAAGCTATGGCGTCGTTGGCCTTTATGTCTATCAGTTTGACACCCTGCGTCGCCCTTCCCAATGTTCTCAAGTCCGCAACGTGCATCCGTATCGTCAGACCCGAACGGTTCATTATCATAAGGTCGTCCTGGTCGCACACATCGGCTATCGCTATCAAATCACCCGTCTTTTCGGTTATGTTCAATGTCTTTACGCCTTTTGCTCCTCTGTTGGTTATTCTGTATTCCTCCAGTTTGGAACGTTTGCCGTAGCCGTTCTCCGATACGACAAGAACATCGCTTTGGGCGTTTGCAACAACCATTCCTACCACTTCGTCCTTCTCCCCTGCCAAAGTCATGGCCCTCACTCCTGCCGCGCCTCTTCCCATCGCCCTGACGGTGCTTTCGTTGAAACGTATGCTCTTTCCGCAGCGAGAAGCCAGCAATATCTCGTCGTTGCCGCTTGTAAGCCTTGCCGCCAAAAGTTCATCGCCCTCCTTTATTCCAAAAGCTATTATTCCCTTCGTACGAGGATGCGAATACGCCTCAAGGGATGTTTTCTTTATCTGACCTTTCTTGGTACACATTACTATGTAGTTGTTTTCCACATATTCCTTGTCCCTGAGGTCTTTTGTGTTTACATAGGCCTTTATCGAGTCTCCGTCCTCTATGTTGAGGATATTCTTTATCATCCTGCCCTTGGTGGTCTTTGTTCCTTCGGGTATCTCAAACGCTCTGAGCCAATAGCACTTGCCTTTTTCGGTAAAGAACAGAACATAATCGTGCATTGATGCGGTGTATATGTGTTCTATGAAGTCCTCTTCTCTCAAGGCTCCTCCCCTGCTGCCTTTTCCTCCCCTGTTCTGAACTCTGTACTCGGCCAAAGGTGTACGCTTTATGTAGCCCATGTGGGATATGGAAACGACTATCTCCTCGTTGGCTATCATGTCCTCTATCCTGAAGTCCGACGAGGAGTATTCTATGGTCGAAAGCCTTTTGTCCCCGTATTTCTCCTTGACCTCCAGAAGCTCCTGCTTTACAGCCTCCATCAAAACACTCTCGTTAGACAATATTTCTTTGCAACGGTTTATTAAGGCAAGCAATTTATCATATTCATCTTTGAGTTTCTGTACTTCCAGATTGGCAAGCTGTCCCAAACGCATCTCCACAATGGCGGCAGCCTGTCTTTCACTGAACGAGAACTGTTCCTGCAACTGCTGTTTCGCAATCGAACTCGAAGCCGATGCACGTATCAGCTTTATTATCTCATCTATGAAATCCAAAGCTCTTAAAAGACCCTCGACAATATGCATACGGTCTTCGGCCTTCTTCAATTCAAACCTTGTCCTGCGTTCCACCACCACTTTCCTGTGATCCACGAAACACTCTATTATCTGTTTAAGGTTCAACAGTTTCGGCTTTCCGTTGACCAAGGCGATGTTGTTGATTGAAAAAGAGGTCTGAAGCTCGGAATACTGATAGAGCTTGTTAAGCACCACATTGGACATGGCATCGCGTTTGAGCTTGTAGACAATCCTTATTCCGTCCTTGTTGCTTTCATCCTTTATTTTGGATATTCCCTCTATCTTCTTCTCCTCCACCATCGCGGCCTGACGCTTTATCATGTCGGACTTGCACACCTGATAAGGAATGGACGTAACCACTATCTGCTCCCCGTCGGAATGCTTGTCCTGTTCGAAGTGTGCGTTGCCCCTTATCACTATCTGTCCGCGGCCGGTATGATAAGCCTCCCTCACTCCTTCGTATCCGTATATTATGCCGCCCGTAGGGAAGTCCGGAGCCTTGATGTAACGCATCAGTCCGTCAATGTCTATATCCCTGTCGTCTATGTAGGCCACTATGCCGTCTATTACCTCGGAAAGATTGTGAGGCGCCATGTTGGTGGCCATTCCGACAGCTATTCCGCTTGTTCCGTTGACCAAAAGATAAGGCAGCTTGGCCGGAAGAACGACCGGTTCATCCAAACTGTCGTCGAAGTTCTTGACAAAGTCAACAGTATCCTTGTTTATATCGGTCAACATCTCGTCCGCAATCTTCGACATCCTTGCCTCGGTGTAACGCATTGCTGCAGGAGGGTCAAGGTCTATGGAACCGAAGTTTCCCTGTCCGTCAATCATGGTGTATCGCATCGACCACCATTGCGCCATCCTCACCATGGCCATATAAACCGAACTGTCGCCGTGAGGGTGGTACTTACCCAAAACCTCTCCGACTATTCTGGCTGATTTCTTGTGTTTGCTATCGTAGGTCATGCCCATATCGCCCATGGCAAACAATATACGGCGATGAACAGGCTTCAAACCGTCTCTTACATCTGGCAAAGCTCTGGAAACAATGACACTCATCGCATAGTCTATATAGGCCTGCTTCATTTGAGTCTCAATGTTCACCCTGTGTATTCTTTCGTTTTCTAAGTCCATTATGTGCAAGTGTTTATTTTACCCATTAAAATCAACCCGCGAAGTTACGAAAAAAACTCGGATTGCCGAAAAAAAACGGAAAAAACAACAAGTCTTAAACAATATCATCCGCTTAAATATTGCTCACTTACTCAAATACGTTCTGATATGTGAATATCTTTTATTTTCATCTTGAATTGAGAACGTACAGAAATATTCTCAATTTCTATTTTTCTGCTTTTACTTAAAGCCAAAAAATCTTTATCATTATCTATGCCAACAAATTTCCTGTTTAATAAATTGGCAGCAATGCCTGTTGTACTGCTACCTGCAAAAGGATCTAAAATCCACATATCCTTTGATGTGGATGCTAAAATGATACGCGCAAGAAGTGCCAACGGCTTTTGCGTAGGATGTTTTCCACAGTTTTTTTCCCAACGGGATATGGCAGGCAAATGCCAAACATCCGTCATTTGTTTATTGCCATTTATGCGTTTCATCAGCTCATAATTGTAATAATGAGCAACTTTAGGTAATTTTCTAGCCCAAATTAAAAACTCGGTAGAAAATGTGAAATATCGACAAGATATATTAGGCGGAGGATTTGTCTTTACCCATGTAATTACATTCAATATCTTATAACTTAATTCCGTTAATTGATTGGCAACAGAAAAAATGTTGTGATATGTACCGCTTACCCAGATAGTGCCATTGTCCTTTAGTTTGTCACGACATAATATCAACCATTCTCTATTAAACGCATCTATGTATTCAATTGTACCGCCTTTATCCCATTCTCCTTTGTCAACGCAGACTATTTTACCGCTCTGAACACTTATTCCTCCATTGGATAGAAAATAAGGAGGATCTGCAAATATCATATCAAATTTGAAATCAAATTGTTGTAAGAGCTTAAGACTGTCTCCATGAAACAAAACAAATTGTCCGTCTGTTGACTTAAAGTAAGGAGAAAGCTTCATTTGACAATTCTATATCTGTCGGTTTTTACAAGACGAATACTGTTATAATCATTCGGGTCTGTAAACTCATATTGCCACATGTAATAGATTTCTTCTCCTTCAATACATCTTCTTTCAAAGAAAACCGTATATACTGTTTTGCCGGTAGCTTCTTGCCATTGCCTGAACGGATAATACAATTGTCTGATAATAGTATTTGTGGTCATAGAGTTCTTTGCTTCAATCAAAACAATACTGTCTCGTCCTTCATATCCGGCATCCACCTCTGTTTGCACACTCTCCGTTGAAAGCAATACACCGTTCGTTTTGAATGAAAAGGGCGGCGTATATTTTCTTCCGCGTATTGTCAAGACTAATGACGGATCATTCATAAACGTTCTAATTAAAGAATTTGCATATGCGTAATCCAAATGCTGCATCTCGGAATTTCCCACAACAGAACTTTTAAGTTCAAAATCCAACTTGCTGTTGTAGGTTTTAATAGGTGTAATTATATCAGGAATATCAATATATCCTTCACCTTTCACTATGTAGTAAACTCCATTATGCTTTGGTAAAATAAACAGATTATTGTCCTTAAATATTTGAGGCCTCGACTCTCTGCTGTCTTGCTTGCAAAGTATTTGCACTTCTTTTTCCGCAGTGTTTTTAAAATTCTGACAAGCCTTTTTTATCTGTTCTGCTTCCAGTACAAACGGACCTTTTGTAAAATCATGCTGTCCAATGTTACAGTCATCATATATCTTTTTCCATGAATTATCTGAAGCCATTCCTGTTTTATTTAATTGTTGCTATTCATCTTACACTTTTACACCGCTGCATATTCAATTTGCTTATCCTCCGAATCCGAATATATGAAACGAGGAATATTAGTATAATTTCTGATTAAAAGTTCAGTCAGTTTGCCGCGTTTCAACGGATTTGAATTTATTGGACGTGAAGCATAAACTCTGTCAATATTATACTCTTTATATAAATCATCAAAGAACGTATCGTCATTGTTTCGTCCTTTACAGTCCGAATTGCTCAACATTATCATACAATGTTTATCCGATAATCTGTCAAAATATTTCTTGAGCCGTATTTGCTCACTGTCATCGAATATTTCTTTCGAATAAGAATTAAAACTCGATGTCTTGTCAAGCGGACGATAAGGAGGATCAAAATAAACAAAAGTATTTTTGGATACGAATTTTTCTGTCTGTTCAAAATCTCCATTTATTATTTCAACTTTCTGCAATAATTTGCTATCCTCGAAAATGGTTGACTCATCACATATTTTCGGATTTTTATATCTGCCGAAAGGTACATTGAATTCGCCCTTGGAATTTACTCTGTAAAGACCGTTGAAACATGTTTTGTTCAAAAAGATAAGATATGCGGTATTGTCAACATCCGACAACTCTTTTGTATTGAAATGTTTTCTGACAGTTAAATAAAAATCCTTTCTATCCTCCTCATTTGTTATGTAAGAATATTCTTTGTCTATTGATTTCAGTGTGCTTACAAGGTTTTCGGGATGTGTTTTCACGATATTGTACGCCTTAATCAAATCTGGATTCAAATCATTTATGACAGCCTTGTCTATATTCGGAAATGTTTTAAGCATAAAAAAAAGCATGGCTCCGCCACCTATGAAAGGTTCCATATACGTAAATCCATCCAAATTGGATAAACTCACAGGCAACATATTTGCAAAAGTCGGCAATAATTGTCCTTTCCCTCCTACCCATTTGATGAAAGGCTTGGCTTCAACTTTAATCATCTTGTACTTTGATTGGTATATTGTAAATATATCTTATCCCGCTCCATTTATCCGCGAAATTACAAAAAAAACTCGTATTGCCCGAAAAAGACAGATAACGCAGAGTATGATTTTCGGACATTTGCCCTTTCCGGCAAAATGATTATCTTTGCATTTTTGGATTCAGAACACAAAAAAATGTCTTCTGAATCCGTCCGATTGTAATCAGAAAAGAAAATCATGAGTTTGTTTGAGACAAGAAAGCCAAAAAGATTCGAATACAAGCCGAGGTTCTACAACCCCGACAAGGAAGAACTCGAACAGTTGAAAGCCAAATACGGCAACAACGAAGGCGAAAGCTACAAGCGCAGAATAGACATCCGTTCGGCAATGAAAGAGAAAAAAGAGGAAAAACTCGGCAAACCCGTTTCGGCACTGCGCATCATATTCATCGCCTGTCTTATCGTCGCCATTCTTTATTTCCTTTTGTACGTTGTCGAGACATGGCAATAGAGGTATTGGACCAAAGGGTGGCCAACCAGATAGCGGCAGGCGAGGTTGTGAACAGACCCTGCTCGGTGGTCAAGGAATTGATGGAAAACGCAATAGATGCGGGTGCGACCGACATACAGCTTGTGGTGAAGGATGCGGGACGTACCCTCGTTCAGGTTGTGGACAACGGTTGCGGAATGGATGAAAAGGATGCCGAAAGGTGTTTTCTGCCCCATGCAACCAGCAAGATAAGAAACGAGGCCGACCTTTACAACATACACACCATGGGGTTCAGAGGAGAAGCCCTTGCCTCCATAGCCTCCATAGCCCAAGTGGAACTCAAGACAAGACGCGAACAGGACCAGCTCGGCACAAAGGTCGAAATAGAGGGCGGAGAAATAAGACAGATGTCGCAGACCGCCTGCCCCAAAGGTACATCCGTTGCGGTAGGAAATATATTCTACAATACGCCCGCAAGACGCAACTTCCTCAAATCCGATGTCATAGAAAACAATCACATATCCGAAGAGTTCATAAGGATAGCTCTTGTAAACACTTCAGTGTCTTTTACTTATTACAACAACAATAAAGTCGTTTACAAGCTAGAAAAAGGTAATCTCAAAAAGCGTATAGGCGACCTTTTCGGTCATTCTGTTGGTGAAAAGCTTCTGCCCATACATGAGGAAATAGACCTTGTGAAGATAAACGGATACGTCTGCAAGGAAGACCTTTGCAGAAAGAGCAAGAACCAGCAGTATTTCTTTGTGAACAACCGCTATGTCAAAAGCCCTTATTTTGCCAATGCGGTGGACAGGGCATACGCTAATCTGATACCTGAGAAGACATATCCTATCTTCTTCATTCATTTGACTTTGGACCCCAAGAACATAGACGTGAACATACACCCCACCAAGACGGAAGTGAAGTTTCTGGACGAAAGGGTTATATATGCCGTCCTTCACGCTGCCGCAAAGAAAAGTATAGGACAGTTCTCCCTTGCCTCCAAACTGGACTTTTCGGATTCAAGGATAGAGTTTCCAATCATACAGAAGAACACTCCCCTGCCGCAGATACCTAAGGTTAACTTCGACCCAAACTTTAATCCTTTCGAACAAAAGAGTTCAAAGACAGATTATTGCAAGAATGAATACAGATTTTCGAAATCCAGACAGTATGAGCTTATTCCTGATGATAATACGCCTGCGGTCGCGCGCCACAACTACCCCTTGCAATTGTCCGACAGCTATATAGTGACGGTATCAAACGACTCGTTGCTCATAGTTGACCAGAAGAGGGCATCGGAAAAGATAATATACGATAAAATACTGAACCGTCAGCCTTTAGGGATTGAGTCTCAACGTTTGCTTTCACCTTACAGACATCTGTTTGCACCCAACATAAGTTTTCAGCTTGTGGAATTCATTCCCCTGTTCAAAAACTACGGCATAGAGATGGAATACGACAAGACGGACGGCAGTTTCAACATATTGGCCAAGCCTGTCGGCCGCAGCATGGAGGATTGCATAGAGTTCATGGAGGACTTTGTAAGAACGGGAAACGAGACGGGAGAAGCCCAGTCGACAAGGGAGGAACGTGCATTGAAGACGGCACGAAAGTTAAGCCTGCCCTATGGCAAAAGCCTTTCACGTGAAGAAATGGAGACATTGCTCGCACAGCTTTTCTCCCTGCCGGACTGCACCGTAGGACCTGACAACAAAAAGGTGATAAGCAGGATGAGTCTGGTGGATGTGGAGAAATTATTTGAGCAGTTCTGATAATATTGTTATCTTTGCACATTCAAGACATGTAATAAAGAAACGGAACGATATGGAACAATATTCACCGCCGAGGTTCAACATACTGCCTCCGGTATGTAAAAATCTTCTGATCATCAACGTTATAGCCTATCTTGCCACAGTAGTGCTGCGGACAAGGGGAATAGATCTTACGGACATATTCGGGCTTCACTTCTTCATGACGGAAAGCCATCACATCTGGCAATATGTCACATACAGTTTTCTGCACGGCAGCTTCAGTCATCTGTTCTTCAACCTGTTCGCCATATGGATGTTCGGTTACACCCTTGAGAACATATGGGGAGCAAGAAAGTTCATGGTCTTTTGCCTTGTTGCCGCCCTCGGAGCTGCACTTGCGCAGGAGATAACCTATTATTTCATGTACAGCGACATAGTTTACGGAGGCTATACCATGGTCAATCTCGGTACTCACACCGTTCCTGCCTCCGACTTTCTCAATTCGATAAACACCATAGGCGCGTCGGGCATAGTGTTCGGCCTTCTGGCAGCCTTCGGGGCCATGTTCCCGAACTCCACAATATATTTCTATTTCCTTATACCGATAAAGACCAAATGGTTCGTGATAGGCTACATCGTTCTTGAACTTCTGAACGGAATAACGGCCACGGGAGACGGTGTGGCTCACTTTGCGCATCTTGGAGGAGCTGTTGCGGGACTTATATTGCTTTACATCTGGAAAAAGAAAAGGGACAGATACAGATATTGACCTTGAAGGAAAAGAAAGAAAAGAAGGATCAGTTCGTCGTCGCATACCTTTGTGATTTGGATGCGACCGATGGTTGTGTAGCCCAGGCACAAATGTTGGCGCAAGGGGTCGGCAAGGGATTGATTCTGTTGCACATATCCGACAGTCAGTACACGCGTATTGAACCAGAAGAGGCAGAAGAAAAACTGAAGGAGATAAATGCGGGCGTATCCGACCAACTGTTTCATTCCTATCTTGCACTCAAGGGACGCAGCAGAGATATACTGCACTCTTTGGGAGAGGCCTTGAACGCAGTGGCGATTGTGGCACAGATGCGCGCAGGGGAAAATGATGTGAAAAGGCCGTGGCATCCGTCCACGCTCTTGAAGAACCTTTCCCTTTCACGAACAGCCTATATGATTGTCGGACAGGACTTTCATCCGACAGGATTCGACAAAGTGGTCATGAGTGTCAACCAGTTACAGGAGAGCAAGGAGAAAACACTGTGGGCGTCTTATTTCGGCAGGTTTTTCGGCAGTGAAATCATATTGTATTACAGGGACTACAAGGACGAATATCACAAAAAGCAACTGACGCTTAACCTTAACTTCACAAGGAAGATGTTCTCGCATTTCGGACTGACAAGCAGCGAACATCACAGTGGTGACAACAGAACGCCGCTGGACGTACAGGCCTTGGGATATGCCAAGGAGTGCGGTTGCAGCATGATAATATGCCAGACCACCAAGAACAAGAGTTTCTTTGAATATTTCTTCGGACTGGAGGAGGAAAAGGTGTTGAAGAACATGGGCAGTGACTGTGCCGCCTTGTTTCTGAATCCGAGGGACGATTTGTTCGTAATGTGTGAATGATATGATGAAAGCCATAGTCTTTTTTGTCGTTCTGTATGTCGTTTTCAGGGTTCTGACTGCGTTTGTCATACCTTTTTTTACCAAAAGGAGCATAAGACGCTACAAGGACAGGTTCATCAAGGACAATCCCGACATATTCAGGGAAAAGAATAATGAAAAGGATGCATGAAGATTCGGCAAAAAATCATACCTTTGCAGGACGAATTCAGAAATAATTACGAGATATGCAAGTAAACAGAAGAAAAGAACTGTTCCCTAACGTAAGTGATGCGGAATGGTTCGATTGGAAATGGCAGGTGAAGAACAGGATTGAGACGTTGGAGGATTTGAAGAAATACATCTCTTTGACTGCCGAGGAAGAGGCTGGTGTTGCCAATGCCTTGAAGACGTTGCGCATGGCGATAACACCTTATTATCTGTCTTTGATTGATGTGAACAATCCCAATGACCCGGTAAGACGTCAGGCCATCCCTACGGCCAGCGAACTGCACCAGTCCAAGGCCGATTTGCTGGACCCTTTGCATGAGGACGAGGACTCCCCTGCTCCCGGCCTTACACATCGTTATCCGGACAGGGTGTTGTTTTTGATAACCGACATGTGTTCCATGTACTGCCGTCACTGCACAAGAAGAAGGTTTGCAGGACAGCATGACTGCGAGTCCACTCAGGACAGAATAGACAAGTGTATAGAATACATTGCAAAGACTCCGCAGGTGAGGGATGTGTTGCTTTCCGGAGGCGATGCCCTTATGGTGAGCGACAAGATGCTTGAATCCATCATACAGAGACTTCGTGCCATACCTCATGTGGAGATAATAAGAATAGGTTCGAGAACCCCTGTGGTTTGTCCTATGAGAATAACGGACGATTTGGTCAACATGTTGAAAAAATACCATCCTGTATGGCTTAACACTCACTTCAACCACCCTAACGAATGTACGCCTGAGGCCAAGCAGGCCTGCGAGAGACTTGCCAATGCAGGTATTCCGCTCGGCAACCAGTCCGTTCTGCTAAGAGGCGTCAACGACGATGTAAGGGTGTTCAAGAAACTGGTTCACAGACTTGTGATGATGAGGGTAAGACCTTATTATATCTATCAGTGCGACCTTTCAATGGGATTGGAACACTTCAGGACGCCTGTATCCAAGGGAATAGAGATAATAGAGAACCTGAGAGGTCATACCTCGGGCTATGCGGTGCCTACATTCGTGGTGGATGCTCCGGGCGGCGGCGGAAAGACCCCTGTTATGCCTCAGTATGTAATATCGCAGTCGCCAAACAGGGTTGTGTTGAGAAACTTCGAGGGAGTGATAACAACATATACCGAACCTGAGAACTACGTTCCGGGAGAATGTGACGTGGATTTCTTGAAAGAGGACGAACTGGTCAACGACGGAGTTGCAATGTTGTTGCGCGGAGACAAGCTCGCCTTGGAACCATCTCACCTTGCAAGACACGAAAGAGTAAAGAACAAAAGACAATAACATCGTACCTAAAGGGAATGCCTTTCATTGACAAGCTGTTGAAGTACAAGAGCGTTTCTTTTGTCGGTATGGAGAAAAATGCGGGGAAAACCCAGACACTGAACTATGTGCTAGGTCGTCTCCGCAATTTTTCTGACCTGAAGATAGCCGTAAGTTCCATAGGCATAGACGGAGAACAGACGGATCAGGTGACAAAAACGGCAAAGCCGCAGATAAGGATTTATCCGGGTACGGTTTTTGTCACTGCCGAAGGACTGTATCCCCAAAGGGAAATAGTCAGTTGCATTGAGCAGGTGTCGAAACAGACCACCGCCTTAGGCAGGCTCATAACGGCCGAAGCGGTAAGCGAAGGCAAAGTGTTGCTTGCAGGTCCCGGCAATACCGTATGGCTCAAGGAGTTCACCGACAGACTGGAAAAACGTGTGGACATCTGTCTTGTGGACGGGGCATTGTCGCGAATGAGCTTCGGTTCGCCGAGCATAACCGATGCCATGATACTCTCCACAGGCGCTGCCGTATCCGCTTCGCTTGCAAAGGTGGTACGCCAAACCAGATTCATATACGACATGACACGTCTGCCCGCATATTCAGGTAAAACGGCAGAAATCCTCAAGACATTGGACAAGGGAATATACGCCATTGAGGAAGGAAAGGTGACTGATCTTGAAATCCCTTCACTTTTGATGATAGACAAATACAGGGACAGAATATTCTCCCGCTCGAACCATGTCTTTGTGGCAGGCGTTCTAAATGACAGGTTCATGCAGTATGCGAGGATGAGAAAAAATGCGGAAGATACGATAATAATCATAAAAGACTTCACAAGGGTTTTCGCAAAGGAAGAAAACGTAAGGCTGTTCCTCGAACGCGGAGGCCGCATAGAGGTTCTGAATCCTGCCAACCTTATAGCAATAACGGCAAATCCCATATCGCCAACAGGGTACAACTTCGACAACGAACAGATGCTCAATGCCCTCAGGGAAGCCATACCGGCGGATATTTACAACATCAAATCCTTATAGAATCATGACATTCCAACAATTGCTTTTGATACATCCCTCCCTAAAGGAGGTCTATTCCAAAATGGAACTGCAGACTTCCATTGGCAGAAAGATGTTGCTCGATACGGAATTCTCCACATCCAGGGCGTGGATAGAACAGCAATGGAAACAGACCGAACAGGCCGAAGCCTTTATCGATAGTCTGGACTCACAGGCTTTTCATCATTTTCTTTGTATAATGAGCAATATCTGCGACATAGGCGGTTCTCTTTCTCTGATTGAACAGGGACAAACCGTGGATGATGTGGCACTGTTCGAGATAAAGACTTTCTGTATCAATGCCAAACAGGCAGGGAAACTTTTCAGGTCGGAACTGATGCCCGTTCCGGATTTGCAAGCTGCGATAAGGCTATTGGACCCCGAAGGACTGGAATCGCCTCGGTTCTACATCTATTCGGCATACAGCGGGGAACTTGCGGACAAACGCAGGCAATGGGACAAGGCCAAACAGAGCGGCGATGAAAAAGCGGCGCACGACCTTTACCTGCAAACACTTGAACTGGAGGATGCCATAAGGGAAAGAATCTGCAAGGAACTCTATGTCCACATACCGGCATTGAAACAGGCCATAAGAAACATTGCACAAATGGATATAGCCGTTTCGAAAGCCATGTTGAACCGACTGCTCGGACTGAACAAGGTAGAGATAAGGGAGGAACCCTCTTTGGTCTACAACCGCATGTTCCATCCCGTATTGAAACAGATAATGCTCTCGAAAGGAATGCGTTATCAAGATATAGACTGCAACATAGACGGCGAAGTCTTCCTTATTACCGGTGCCAACATGGCGGGAAAGACCGTCATACTCAAGACCCTTGCAATCAATCAGCTGTTGTTGCAGTTCGGATTCTTTGTCGGCTGTCGCAACGGAAGGGTTTGTCTTGTCGAAAGCGTGTTGTGCAGCATAGGAGACGGACAGAACGAACACGAAGGACTCTCATCCTTCGCCTCAGAGATAATAAGGCTGAACGATATACTCAATCAAATGAAACAAGGTAAAAGACACCTTGTATTGGTCGATGAACTGGCACGCACAACCAACCCCATCGAAGGCAAGAAACTTGTGGAAGGCTTCATAAGGGTTTGTTCCATGCAAAAGAGTCTTACGGTTGTGACCACACATTATTCAATGCTTCAGGCGCCTTGCCGGCACATGAGGGTGAGAGGCTTCCGCCACGAACGGCTTAACCCTCCGATAGACATAAAACAGATAAGCGACCACATAGATTACAGCCTTGTGGAGGACGACTCCTCGCAAGTACCGACCGAAGCAATAAATCTGTGTAAACTTTTAGGCATCGACAAGCAGTGGATAGAACTGTCCGAAATGCAAGACTAAATCCTTGCAAGCAAAAGGATTATAACCAAAAGCAGACAGGAAAACAAACAGACGTATATGCACATCACGCCTTTTTTCCTTTCCTTCTTAAGAAACTGAATGTAATTGTCGGTATATTCAAGTGCAAAGCCTCCCTTTTCATACACCCCGGAAGGCTTTGTATCCGTCACTTCTATACCGTATTGTTTGAACCGTTTAACCAAGTTTTCAAAATCATCGCTTTGCCATTCTCTTTGAAAAACTACCTTTGTATTGTTTGACAGAGTAAGCACTTCATCGTATTCGGCACAAAAAAGGCTTTGCAATTCTTCTTCCAAATCATAGAAATCCTTCAGCCGTATAAACAGATTATTGCATTTACCTGCCGCATCCGATTTCAAGGTAACGGGAAAAGCTCTGTTCAAATCGCTCAACGTAGTCTTGGGATTAATTGCCAGATAAGCATTAAGCATACCCAAAATTACGCTTTGTCGTGTTG
>DXGG01000229.1 GCA_019114015.1 Candidatus Onthomorpha intestinigallinarum
GTGCTCAGTTTCTAACCCAATCGAGCCATACCGTCAAACGATGAAGCAACAAAGATTATTTGTTGACTTCCTGTTCAACCAGCTTTATTTTCTCAAGAGTTTTACCCGCTTCGGAAGAGGGGAATAGCGTCAACACTTGTTGCAAATAAGCACGGGCTTTAGAATAACCCGAATCAAAAAGTGATGAGAGATTGTTGCGATAGCGGGCATATTGCATACGGGTAGGCGAAGAAAGCTTCTTGAAGTCTGCCTCTATTTTTTTACGCGCATCCTCAGATTTCAGGAAATAATAACTGCCTAAAAAATTACATGCCTGCAAATTATCCGAATCAAGTGCCACAACTTGCTCATAAGTAGCCTTTGCATCTGCCACCTTTCCACAACGTACTTCCATCTCTGCACATGAAACAAGAACATCCACATTGTCCGGAGTATGCTGTAATAACTCTTTATAGAACAAATAGGCCTTGGTGTAATTACGAACATCTTTAAAATGCTCAGCCAGCTCGCGAGCAAACTGTGGCGCCGTATTCTCCGACTTATCCACCTCTGTCCAATAAAACATTTCCGCCTCATGCCCGTCAGCCTGACATGACTGCCGGAAAAGACTTACAGCATACCCCGTTTGCCCCGAAGCAAGCGCATCAGCCACTTTACGCAATAGCACGTCCGCCGATTGGGAAAACATTGTAAGCGGAAACATGCTGAACATGATTAACATCCAGATTTTCATAAAAATAGTCAGTTTAGATCCAGTTTCTCTTCCTTTTTTTGGAAGGCCTACAAAATTAGACAATCCGCCTCTAAAAGTCAAGTAAATATTGGACAAATATCATTAATAAAATTCTCTCTATTTAGCATTTCTGCCTACCTTTGCAAACGCAATGAAAGAGACCGACAAGCAAATACTGAATATAGCCCTTCCGGCTATCGTATCGAACATTACTGTTCCCCTGCTGGGACTGGTAGACGTCACCATTGTCGGCCATCTAGGCAATGCTGCCTATATCGGCGCCATCGCAGTAGGTGGGATGTTATTCAACATCATCTATTGGGTTTTCGCATTTTTGCGCATGGGGACAAGCGGTATGACCGCTCAGCTTTACGGTAAACATTTAGCGGACGAGATTGTTCAAATGGCAGTCCGTTCCGTTGGCATTGGAATGATGGCCGCCCTTGCCCTCATCATCCTGCAGATTCCGATAGAGAAGCGGCTTTCTTCTTTATCCATCCCACTGAAGAAATTAAAAGACTCGCTACAACCTATTTCCACATCTGCATCTGGGGAGCTCCCGCTACCCTGGGCCTCTATGGACTCACAGGATGGTATATCGGGATGCAAAACTCACGCATTCCAATGATCATCGCCATCACACAAAACGTAGTGAACATCATTGCCAGCCTTTGCCTGGTATATATAGGCGGGCTAAAGGTGGAGGGAGTAGCACTTGGAACCCTAATAGCCCAATATGCAGGTTTCCTGATGGGAATAGGACTATGGATACGACATTATGGCGGTTTATGGAAACATTTCAGTAGGAAAGGACTATGGAAACGGCAAGCGATGTGGCATTTCTTTCAAATAAATCGCGACATCTTCTTACGTACACTCTGCCTGGTTGCAGTCACCCTGTTCTTTACCTCAGCCGGAGCCGAACAAGGAGAAATTATACTAGCTGTCAACACCTTACTAATGCAATTATTTACACTCTATTCCTATATAATGGACGGATTTGCATACGCAGGCGAAGCACTTATCGGCAAACACATCGGAGCTCAAAACTACCCAGCATACACTTGTACACAGAAACACTTGTTCGTATGGGGAGGCATCATGGCTTTATTGTTCACCATCGCCTACGCCACAGGCGGCAATACATTCCTAGCCTTGTTAACTGATGAGACAGAAGTGATAGAAGCTTCCGAAAACTATCTGGGATGGGCCTTGGTTATTCCGATAGCCGGCATGACTGCATTTATTTGGGACGGAATCTACATAGGTGCTACCAACACAAAAGGAATGCTACAATCCATGGCAATAGCAGCTGGCTGCTTCTTCCTTCTGTATTATGCCTTGTATCATACATAGGGGAATCATGCCCTCTGGCTGGCCTTCCTAACTTATTTAAGCGTACGAGGTATCGTACAAATGTTCCTTAGCCGGCAAATGACACGCCAAGCGTTCCTTTCTCACGAACTTACTCCACACGATCCGTCGGATAATTGACCAAGTAAATCGTCCCCGTAGCCCGGGTAAAAGCCGTATAAAGCCAACGGAAATAGTCTGGTGTTAGGTAATCATCCGTAATATATCCTTGGTCCAAAAATACATTTTTCCATTGCCCGCCCTGCGCTTTGTGACAAGTCACCGCATAAGCATACTTCACCTGCAAAGCGTTATAATAAGGATCAGCCTTCATTTTCTTCATCCGCTCCTTCTTCAAAGGTACGTCAACATAGTCTTCAAGTACACTCTGAAAAAGCCGTTCATTGTCTTCACGTGACAAGGCTGGTGCATCGCTATGTAACGTATCAAGTAACAATCGAGTTTCCAATTCGACATCCTGCCAATCGGGAAAAGACAACAGGACATCCGCAAAACGGAAACCGTACATATCTGTCGTACGCCTCACTCGACGCACGACTGCCGTCTCCCCATTGGCTATGAAATCCAATTCTTTTTCTTTCTCAGTCCAATAATAATTATTCTTGGCTACCATCAAAAGGTCTCCTCCTTCCAATTCCTCCTCGCGCCACAAAATCTGTGACCGTATACCTTGATTATAAATATTTGCCCGTTTATTAGAACGACAAATGACAATCGTCTCATCTATCCCATCCTGATCATAACAGGTCGACAAAGCATCAATCAATTCATTACCAGGAAGTGTTTTGACATCAGGAAAACAAGATACCCGTACAGGCGGTAATGTATCCATAGCATCTTCCGCTATAAGTCTACGTAGTCGGGTAGCATTCCACAAAATGCCCGATTGTTGTTCCTGACGAACGACTTGTGTTAAATCAGCCTCAACAACTTCCAAGCCATAGCCCCTCAATGCCTCTGCAAACAAAGCCGGACTGAGCTCTTCACCCACAGGGGGCAACTGTGCCGTATCTCCCATCAACAACAAACGACACCCTTCCCCAGAATAGACAAACTGTACCAAATCATCAAGCAGGCGTCCCGTCCCAAACATCGTCCCCGAAAATCCTTCATTGGAAATCATTGAAGCCTCATCCACGATATATAAAGTATGCGTTGTCAGATTGTCATTCAAATCAAAATTTCCACCTTCGC
>DXGG01000230.1 GCA_019114015.1 Candidatus Onthomorpha intestinigallinarum
ACCTTACCCTTGAAAAAATATCCGCGGAACTGCAAAACAACGGACTGGAAAATGATGTCTTGTCAGAAACAACTGATGCCTTGACACAATGTGAATACATACGCTTTTCGCAGAGCAGAGAAGAAAAGCCGTACAAGGAACTGTACGACAAGGTTGAAAAGGTAATAACCGAAATAGAATCTCAAATGACTAAAACGAAGAAAAACAAAAATAGGGGAGTTGTTGTCATACTTGCAGTGTTCATGTTGTTTTCCTGTTCGCTTGCGGCTCAAAACATGCAACAAGCCAACAAACATTTCAACAACAAGGAATACGAAAAGGCTCTTTCAATCTATTTGCAACTCGAAAAAAGCAAACCGAGCGGCGAATTGTATCACAACATAGCCAACACATATTTCCGTTTGAGCGATTATGCGAACGGCATGTTGTACTATGAACGCGCATTGAAACTGAACCCGAATGACAAAAGACTGATGACCAACCGCAAAATATGCAATTCGAGACTGATGGGAGAGGTTTATGTATTGCCCGATTTCTTTTTAGTAAGATGGGCAAAGGCTGTTGCCAATATTTTCCCGCCTGTTGTCTGGTTTGTAATCTTTCTTGTACTGCTTGTCGTCAGTTGCGTATTGTTTTTCGTATATCGTTTCAATACCAACAGAAAAGTGATGTTCTTTTATCTGAGCATGTTTTTCTATCTGCTTACATTCTCGTCTTTGGGACTTGGTACTTTCAGACAGAATATGATAAACGGCCACAAATATGCGATAGTATTCAAAAACAAAGGTGTAAAGGAAAACATTGAAAACGGAAAAAAGGCGGACATAAAATTATTCAAGGGTCAGAAGATAAAAATATTGGAGAACAGGAATGAGTTCATCAGAATAAGAACTCAGGATGGCAAGGAAGGATGGATAGAAAAGGAAACGGTAAAAATAATTTAGACAAATGGAACATGCCGAATGTGCCGAACAAAAGGGAATCGTCACAGGGAAACAAGAGAATAAGGTAACGGTAAGAATAGAGCGGAAGTCCTCGTGTGCATCTTGTCATGCAAGAGGAGCATGCACAAGTTTGGACAAACAGGACAAGGAGATAGAGGTGATTTGCGACAATGCGGAGCAATATGAGATAGGAGAAGAGGTAACTGTTTTAATAAGTACCAGGTTGGGACTAAAAGCCGTGGCAATAGCATTTGTCGTTCCTTTCGTCATTCTTTTTGTCACTTTGCTGTGTTGCATATTCCTGTTCGGTTTGAAGGAAGAGGTCGGCAGTCTTTTGGCTTTGTTTGCAGTGGCCTTGTACTATGTCATCTTATTCAAGGCAAGAAGAGTATTGAACAGACAGTTTGTCTTCAGCATAAGGAAAAATTTTGCATAGATGTCATTCTTTATTACCTTTGTAGCCAACTTTGGTCGATAAAAGATCTGATTATGAAAAGAAGAGTATTGTTTTTTTGTTTTTCATTTTTGTTTTCGGCATTGGTGTTTTCACAAACATCCACATTGCCGCCTCCATCCAATCTTGTTAGCAGCGACATAGATGCAAACAATGCGACATTGAGATGGGATTCCGACGAGAATGCCTTGTCTTGGATTGTGAATTACAGTGTTGCACAGTCGGAACAGGTTTTTTCAATGGAGGTTACGGATACCGTCGTCTATATAACCAATCTTGTAGAAGGGACAAGATACAATTGGAAGGTAAGGATGATAGACCTGCAAGGCGACACGACGGCTTGGAGCGAACTGGCGAGTTTCTTTACTTCAGGATTTGACAACAATTGTCCAAAAGTAGAGAATCTGTCGGTGAGTGACATAAATGCGAACGGGATAACAATACAATGGGTTCCTGAACAGGAGAACGGAACATGGGAAGTGGTGTACGATTTGGCCGGAAGCAATCCCGAACATGAAGGATTTTCCGGAACCACTCAAAATCACGAATTCACCGCAAACAGAGATCTGATTGAACATACCCGTTATCAATTGGCCATACGCACACATTGCACCAATACAGTGAGTGACTGGACTTATCTTTATGCCCGTTATCTAACAGAAAACAGCATACATGAACTGCCGATACAGTTGGACTTTGAGAATGAGAGCGATAATTTGAACATAGGTTTTGTAAATTCGGTCAATAACCCTTGGGAAATAGCCGATGCCGAAAACGCAAGCAGCATAGGAAGCAAGGCAATGTATATTTCCAACGATTCTGGAGAAACATTCGGATGTGATCCTTCCACTTACTCGGTGAGTTATGCTTATATGGATTTCTACATACCCGATTATGCAGTCAGTTATTATATAGATTTCAAGTACAAATCACAGACACCGCTTCAAAATGCAGGTTTGAAGATATACATGATAAGTACGGGTGAACCATTGAACCTGACGAATTTGCCGAATGAAGAATTCAGGGTCGGAAATGTCATATATTCCGGTTCTGAAAACGAATGGATAAGCGAACATATCGAACTGCCTACCCAATACATAGGGACGACAAGACGGCTGTTGTTTGCATGGAGCAACCAAACCGGTGCGGAAAACAACAGTGCGATAGCAATAGATGATATTTATCTTACCGCGAGATATTGTGCCGTTCCAACAAACCTGTCGGTTCCTTCGGCAGATGACAATTCGGCTTTGATTACATGGAATTTCCAAGAGAACCAAACGTCTTTTAATCTGCAGTATAAACCTACCCAAAGCACGCAATGGACTGAGTTATCAGGAATAAGCCCGAATTATGTCTTAAATGACCTTCAAGCAAGTACAAGCTATACTTTCAGAGTGCAGGCCGATTGCGGCCAAGAACAAAGTTTCTGGTCCGATACCGCAGTATTTTCAACCAACATGCTGATAGAAAGTCCTTCAAATGTAGAGTTGACATTTGTCGGCGAGACATCAGCGCTGTTGTCTTGGAACAACGACCAAAATGCTTCCTTATGGATTGTGGATTTAAAGGATATGTCCACTGAAAACATACAGTATTTCAATTCTACAAACAATTCAATAAACATTAACGGGTTGATGTCCAACACTCTTTATTCAGCCAAAATACGGGCGGTGTCTTTGGACGGAGATACAAGCGATTACTCCCCCGAATGTATTATCCACACATTATGTAATGCGACAAACGATTTTCCTTATGTAGCAGAAGATACGATACATTTCAGTTCCTTAAGTTCTTTCTGCACAAACATTGAATGTTGGAGGATAATGAATGATACTGTCTTCAGTCCGGTATTTGACTTTCCGGAGATGGCAAACCCGAGCCTGACATTTAACTATCATTCAGAAACAGGAGCTTATAACAAGTTGCTTGTTTCCACGGATAACGAACCATTCATTCAGATACCTTTAAATTTCTCTAACGGCAACAATCGTTTGCTGTTAAGCAATTTGTCTTCTACCGAAAAGGTACGGTTTGCAATTCAATCACAATTGGAAGCTGGGACAGAAAGAACTTATATCATAACCGATTTTACAATTAAAGACAGTTGTTCCACCCCTTCGGATTTGACCGTCAATCAAATTGCCAACAACAGGGTAAGAGTTGATTGGACTCCTTACGGCAACAATACATTATTCAACCTTAAACTGATAAATTCAACAGATGATGACACAACGTTCTATAATGATGTAAGCAATCCTTTTGACATTGAAGAACTTGTTTCTGGTAAAGATTACAAGATACAATTATTTGCATTGTGCGGACAAATTAATTCCAATGACTTTTCAGAAGCGGAATTCAGCATGGAAACTCCTTCCGACAATTGTCCCGTTCCTACCAATTTCGTATGTCAACACTATCAAAACAAGGGAGATGAAACAATTGTGTGTACGTGGGACGACGTTGAAGACAACCCTTTCATACAATGGGAAATAAATTACAAGGAACAATATGCCTTAGAATACACTTCAAGCATTGTAAGCATTTATCCTCGTTTCAGTCTGAGAAATCTGGAAATAGGCCAGGTATATGATTTCAAGTTGAGAGCCATATGTTCTCCAGGAGAGATGTCGGAATGGACCGATGTGCAGCAGGTAATTGTAGGAGAACAGTCATTGGATGTAAACGTTTATGCAGACAAATACATAAAACTGTTCCCAAATCCTGTGGATTCAACCCTGTTCATTGAAACCAACGCTTTGGAAATGAAAGACGCCCAACTGATAGACTCTAACGGAAGAGTAATAAGGGCATGGGACAATCTGCCTACGGAAATAGACGTATCTTCGATAGAAAGCGGAACGTATATCTTAAAGGTCTTTCTGGATAAAACGCAGGTATCCAAGAAAATAAACATATTGTAAATTTACAAGGAACCGAAAGGAACTACCGTTGTCCTATCTGTTCCTTGTAAGTCTTTATGATAGAGTTAAGCATCTTTTCAGTTTTTGCCGCGCCCTCTCCCAATATGAATCCTATCTGCTGTACCTGCAGAAGATTTTCTTTTATGACATCATTTACCCTGTGAATTATTTCCTCGGGTCTTTCCTCTTCTTGATAAAGATTTCGGAATATCATACAGACAGACTTGTTGGCAACTAAGGAAAATATGGATACGTTAATAAAACGGTCATTGTATTCAAAGTCCTTGTTTATTACATCTTCGGCGTATTTTATCACATATTCCAAATGATTGAGCATTTCATTAGGCAACAATGTCTTAATATCCGCCCCTATCAATCCCGGAATGACCTCATCTATCTCTTTGGCATCATCACCCAATATTTCAATAAAACCTGCATTGGATTCCACTACTTTAAATTCCGAATTTATTATGGCTATACCTGGATAAATGTGATGTATCAGTA
>DXGG01000231.1 GCA_019114015.1 Candidatus Onthomorpha intestinigallinarum
AAAAACGTTCTGAAAAGACTTGCCAACGTAAGCATAACAACCTGTTTCAACTGCGGCATTTGAGCCGTTCCGTCCAGATAATCATGCAGGACGAAACCCATAAGGGAAGAAACGTTGGCAGAACCGGTCACACCGTAACTTGCAATCCAATAAGCCAAAGGCACAATCATGCTTATCGACAGAAACACGAGCAAATATTTCCCGTTTTTGTTGGCAATCAATACCACAAACAGACATATCCACACCAATACGGCTATCTGGTGGAACAGACAGGCCGCAACAATGCTTACGGAAGCCTTTACAAGGCGGGACACGGTGTTTTTCACAAAAAAGACCTGCATATAGTACAACGCAAGCAGATTGAAGAACACCGGAATTATGTAACACTCGTTATCGATTGCGAACCTTGCAAAACCGAAGCATGTTCCGCATGCAAGGATTGCAAAGGAAAGGAAGGTCTCGTTTCGATTCACTCTCTTTATCATCCGTCTTGCGACGAGCAGACAGCCTCCGGCAAAAAGGGCGTTGGTTATCTGCAAAAGCGTAATGGGTTCAACGGCCGTGAAGCCGAAAAGAAGAAGGACGATGTGCCCGAAAAGACAATACAGAAGGTGGTGCGGCTTGAACATATCCTGTGCATACAGTGAGCTGTACGCATTCGAATACGAGTCCGAAGAGCAGTTGTCGGAAAGAAACACAAGATAAAGAACGGTTAACAGTATAATAAAAACGTATGAGTAGTTTTTTTTCAGTCTGTAAACTATTTTCATGGTTTGCGTATTTGATTACACATAAGTGTAAAACGGAGTAAGGAATAAAAACGTATATTTGCATATTGGAAATTGCAGCATGCATATTCCGTCAAACAAGGTCGTCAGATGAATCTTTACAGACTTCTCAAAATATTCGGAAAGATAAGGAGCAGAAGGGTCAAACTGCTTGCCGTATTCCTTATGCACATCATGCACAAGAGGATTTTGGGCATATACATCGACCCCGTACTGGGATGCAATTACAGATGCAGGATGTGTTATTTCAGCGATGAAAACAAGAGAAAGGAACTGCACGGAACAATCAAGGACGAGGATTTGTCTCTTATTGCCGGGGCATTGTTCCACAGGGCTTTGAAGTTGCAGATAGGTTGCGGGGCGGAACCGACCCTGAATGACAATCTGCCCCGTCTGATAAACCTCGGCAGAAAATACGGCATACCGTACATATCCCTGACCACAAACGGCAGACTTGTGAACAGAGAATATCTGGAACATATGATAGAATCCGGACTGGATGAAATAACCGTTTCCGCTCACGGCATTACCAAAGAGACTTATGAAAACCTCATGACCAAGGGGGACTACGGTCATTTCATGAGATTGATGAATGACTTCATTGCAATAAAGGAAAAACATCCCTCATTTACCGTCAGACTGAACTACACGATGAACGAAGACAATATTGAGGAGCTGGGTCTGTTCGGCAACATTCTCGGCAATATTCCGATAGACGTACTCCAGTTAAGGCCCATACAGAAAATAGGAGAGAGTGAATACCGTAACTTCAATCTGGAAAAGATAGAAAGGATGTATGACAGCATAATAGTACCTCTTGTTTCCTATTGCAGCAAACGGGGTATTGTCTGCATGGTTCCGGAGAAGAACAATTTCACGATTTTGGAAAGGCAGGACAATGCAAACGGGATTTTTGAGCAGCTGACGTATTGTTATATTTCACCCAAGATATGCTGGAGGGAGGACTTCGACTACAAAAACGAAAGCTACGAAAGCTACTGTAAAAGACATAATGTCGGAAAGTATATCATGAAAGAATTTTTTTCAATCAATACAAAAGGAAACAAGTACAAAGACAAAACCATAAAAATGAACTACAAAATAAAATAAACGGCAAGTCTGTCCGCTTATGCTTCAAATCCTGACTTTTATTGCTTAATTTTGCAGAACAGATATGATAAAACCGGAAGATGTAGCGAAGATTCTCGACGCTACGCAGATAGTTGACGTGATAGGTGCCTTCGTTCCGCTTCGCAAAAGAGGTGCGAACTATATAGGGTTGTGCCCCTTCCACAACGAAAAGACGCCTTCGTTCAACGTAAGTCCTTCACGCGGCATTTTCAAGTGTTTCGGATGCGGTGAGGGCGGAAATGCGGTGTCCTTTCTGATGAAACATGAGAACTATACTTATGTGGAGGCATTGAAATGGCTGGCTCAAAGGTACAACATAAGCATAGAAGAAAGAGAACTGACCCAACAGGAAAAACAGGAACAGACGGAACGTGACAGGATATATCATGTCAATGAGTTTGCCCAAAGATATTTTCATGACATATTGCTCAACGATGATGAAGGCCGCAGCGTGGGACTGTCTTATTTCAGGGAGAGGGAACTGGATAAGGAGACAATCGTTCGCTGGGGCTTGGGGTATTGCAAGGATTCATGGTCCGACTTTACCGATGCGGCCCTGTCAAACGGTTACTCCGAGGAGGATTTGGTAAAGTCGGGTCTTTCCATACGCAATGAAAATAACGGCAGACTGTATGACAGATTCAGGGGAAGGGTATGTTTCCCCATTTACAACGTAGGAGGAAGGCCTTTGGGTTTTTCGGCAAGAATACTGTCTGCGGACAAGACAAAGGCCAAATATGTCAATTCTCCCGAAAGCGTAATTTACTCAAAGGGGAAAGTTCTGTTCGGTCTGCATCTGGCAAAGAACGAGATGGCAAAACAGGACATGTGTTACCTTGTGGAAGGTAACATGGATGTTGTGATGATGAGCCAGAACGGAGTGAAGAACGTTGTCGCCACCTCGGGGACTGCTCTTACGGAAGACCAGATACGGCTGATAAAAAGATACACTGAAAACGTTACCATACTGTATGACGGTGACAAGGCCGGCATAAAGGCCACATTCAAGGCCATAGACCTTTTCCTTAAAAACGGACTCAAGGTCAGGACACTGCTTTTCCCCGACGGGGAAGATCCGGATTCCTTTGCACGCAAACACACTCAGGAGGAATTCAGGGAATTTCTGCAAAACAATACGGAGGACTTCATATTGTACAAGACCAATCTTTTGTTGGAGCAGACGCATAAAGACCCCATCAAAAAGGCGGAGCTTGTCAGGGATATAGTTCAAACCATAGCGCTTATTCCAAATACATTGGAAAGATCCACTTACTTGCAGGAATGCGGCAGATTGCTGGACGTGAAAGAGGAAGTGCTGTATTCGGAATTGTCCAAGAGCTTAAGGAACAACGTTCTGAAGGAACATCAGAAACAACAGATAGAGGAAGGAATAGAACAGGCGAAACAAATCATGCAATCCTCCTCTTCCGCCCATAAAAACGAATATTCGACAGGGGTCAATCCCGATTACGAACAGGAAAAAGCCATAATAGGCATACTGTTCAATTACTCGGACGTACTTACCACGCAGAAAATATTTTCCGAAAACGGAGAATTGGAAGAAAGAGACATACCTGCCGCAAGTTTCATCGTTTGCGACATAGCCAATGACGGAATAGAGTTTGAAGACAAGTTGTTCGGACAGATATTCGACGTTTACAGAAAGGCCATATATGAGAACGGACAAGTCCCGGAAGTTTCGTACTTCGTATCAAATGAAAATGAAGAAATACGTAAACTGGCGGCCGATTTGTTGGTCAAATCCTACGAGATAAGCCCCTATTGGGAAGAAAAACGTAAAATAAGCATACCTCGGCCTGAATCAAAAAAACAGATGGACAGACACATAATCGAAACTCTTAAACGCTTCAAACTGTGTAAGATAAAAGGTTATATA
>DXGG01000232.1 GCA_019114015.1 Candidatus Onthomorpha intestinigallinarum
TCCGAAAAGGGTATGTTGGATGAAAAGTCGATAATGGCCGTAATGGCCGGCAACAGCATGCAGGGTGTTACGGAAGATACCATATTGGTTTACGGGGTGAACGGGTTGAAGATTAAGCCCCGCACTCGCAATCAGGAGAGAATGGTCAGGGAGATAGAGCGGAACGACATGTTGTTTGCCATAGGTCCTGCGGGCAGCGGCAAGACTTATACTGCGGTTGCATTGGCGGTAAGGGCATTGAAGTCCAAACAGGTCAGGCGTATAATACTCGCCCGTCCCGCAGTGGAGGCAGGAGAGGCTCTCGGATTTTTGCCGGGTGACTTGAAGGACAAACTGGACCCTTATCTGCAGCCCTTGTATGATGCCTTGCGTGACATGCTGTCCCAACAGAAACTCGATGCATACCTTCAGGATAAAACCATAGAGATAGCTCCTTTGGCTTTCATGAGAGGACGTACATTGGAAAACGCGTTTGTAATATTGGATGAGGCGCAAAACGCCACCTCTCTCCAACTGAAGATGTTTCTTACGAGAATGGGCAGGCATTCAAAGTTCATAATAACGGGGGATGTTACGCAGACGGATTTGCCAGCTCATCAAACTTCGGGACTTTTGCCCACTCTTGACAAGTTAAAGGGAATAGGTGCAATCTCAATTGTGGAGCTGCAACCCTCGGACATAATAAGACACCCTTTGGTGACCGAGATAGTCAGGGCGTTGGGCTGACCGGTTGTCAGAACCAGTAACCCAGACCCAAAAAGATGCTTGAATTTCTGTCGTAAACGACCTTTTGCGTATCGCTGAACAAAGGATAGTTGTATCCTATCCTCACATGGATTTTGTTTAATATCTCAGCGCCGACGCTTGTTTCCAATCCAAAGAATGAGAATGAATCCTCATTAACGGAGTTTTTCAAGTCTTTGTCCCATGACATGCTGTAATATGGTCCCAATGTAAGAAAAACCTTTACAAGCGGTATGCCTATTCTCCACTTTACCGCTACCGGTATTTTCAAGAAGCTGTAACGGTCTGTAAACATGCTGGTGTTGGCATACATCAAAGGAGAGTTCTCATACAAGAGTGAACCTTCCACTCCAAGTCCTATTATAGGCAGTATGAATTCGGCAGTCGCACCGGCTCTTACAGGAGCCTTGTCGCTTAAAGAGCCTTCAAATATAGGGGCTTGGTCTCCCAACCCTGCCGAAATACCGAATTTGAACAACTGAGCGTTGCAAGTCATGCCTGCAATCAGGACAAACGCAAAAAAAATCGAAAATTTCTTCATATCGTACTGTATTTATGATTAAACGTATCAAATAACGAATAATTGTTTAGTGTGAAATATTTTTTATATCTTCGCAAAAGGAATAGGGATGTATGAAAAAGGTTTCATTGTTTGTTTTGTTTCTGATTTCGTTTCAGATTGTTTTTGCCCAAAGTGCCTTCAGGTTTGAACAGAATAAGGGACAGTGGAATGAGAATGTAAGGTACAGAGTGCGTTTGGACAAGGGTTTTTTGTATTTGCAAGAAAGGTCACTTCTGTTTGTTTATGGGGATAAAAGGAAACATTCCTTTGCGATAGAGCCTTTGGGTATGAGGCTTTCCGAATTGGCGGAAGGGGATGTATTGCAGGGATATTCCAACTATTTCATAGGGAATGATGAATCCAAATGGAAAACGGGTGTAAAAAGTTACGGATATGTCTTGTACAGAGATGTTTATGAGGGGATAGATTGGAAGATTTACGGAGCTGAAACGGGGATCAAGCATGAATTCGTTTTGAGTGCGGGTGCAGATTACAAGGATATAAGGCTGAGGTATGAGGGGTTGGACACGTTGGAGTTGGATTCTGAACGGGGCTGTCTTGTTTTGCATACGTGTTTGGGCAGTATGGAGGAATTGAAACCTTATGCGTATCAGTTGATTGACGGAAAGACTGTTGAGGTTGAGGCAAGGTTCGTTCTGAAAGGGGAAGAGGTTTGCTATGATTTGGGAACCTATGATTCAACCATGGATTTGGTTATAGATCCTACGCTTGTGTTTTCCACCTATTCCGGTTCGACAAGCGACAATTGGGGATTTACCGCCACGTATGATTCGGAGGGTAACATGTATACCGGTTCCATTGTAAGCGGAGACGGATATCCCACAAGCATTGGGGCATTTGACGATGATTTCGGGGGCGAATGGGATTGTGCGGTGAGCAAGTTTAATTCCACGGGGACTAATCTGATATTTTCAACTTATTTCGGAGGTAATCAGAGTGAGATGCCTCACAGCATGACGGTTAATCAATTCGGCGAACTGTTGGTTTTAGGCACTACGGGCAGTTCCAATTTTCCTACAACGCCGAATGCTTTTAGTGTAATGTTCTCCGGAGGCAGTACGGTTACGTATGATGGTACCATTGTTTTTCCTTTCGGTGTCGATATCTTTGTGAACAGGTTCAGTTCGGACGGAACGCAGCTGCTTGCTTCGACATTTGTCGGGGGATCGGGAAACGACGGATTGAATTACAGGGAAAGATACAATTCCGAGCAGTCTACGGTTTATTTGGGTAATGATACGCTTTATGCAAACTATGGAGACGGGGCAAGAGGCGAAATCATAACAGATGACCGTAATAATGTATATGTCGGGAGTTCCACTTTTTCGGATGATTTTCCGGTGACGGATAATGCTTTTCAAAATCAGTTTGGCGGAGGACAGGAAGGTATTGTTTTTAAATTGGATTATTCGTTGTCTTCCATGCTTTTCGGTTCTTATATAGGCGGAAGTGGAGATGATGCTGTCTTTTCAGTCGATACCGATTCAGAATACAGACTATATGTTACGGGAGGTACCTCAAGTATTGACTTTCCAACTTGTGCACAAGCATACAATACAACTTCTAATTCTGGAACGACCGATGCTTTTGTAAGTCTGGTGTCATACGATGGTTCGCAGCTCTTGGCATCTACTTATTTCGGCTCGGACACTTTTGACTTGTCCTATTTTGTAAGAACGGACCGCAATGACAATCCTCATATTTTCGGACAAACCAAGGCAAGCGGTTCGACCCTTGTTTACAATGCTCAATACAGTATCCCGAACAGCGGGCAGTTTATAGCGAAATTTACGCCTATGTTGGACTCTCTGATTTGGAGTACGGTATTCGGTACGGGTGACGGCAGGATAAACATCTCCCCTACCGCATTTGTGGTTGATGTTTGCGGAAGGGTTTATCTTTCTGGTTGGGGACGCATGTTTAAATACATGACCGTACCGAACAGTACTAATTTCGGAACGTATAACATGCAGTTGTCAAGCGATGCTTATCAGACTCAGACTGACGGGCAGGACTTTTATTTGATGTCGATGGCCGCCGATGCTTCCGCTTTGGACTATGCGACGTTTTTCGGTGAGGTTTCGTCTTCTCTGTATGTGGGAACGGATCATGTGGACGGAGGAACGAGCAGATTCGACAAGTTCAGCAATCTGTATCAGGTCGTTTGTGCAAGTTGCGGCGGCAGTCAGGGATTTCCTGTCTTCCCAGACAATGTTTGGAGCAGTCAGAACAATTCTTCCAATTGCAATATGGCCGCTTTGAAGTTCAATATACATGACGATTTTGCGGTTGCGGATTTTAAAATACCCGATTACGTGTGTTATCCCCAGCAAGCTGAATTCGAAAATACGGGAAGGGGCGATTCTTTTTATTGGGATTTCGGTGACGGTGGCTTTTCTGTTGAAGAAAATCCCGTTTACACCTATGAGGAAGCAGGTATCTATGAGGTGACATTGGTAGCCTACAAGCAGGATGGCTGCATCGCTTCGGATACGCTTGCAAAGCAGATAATCATATTGGATTCCCAAACAGATACTCTTGAAACCGTTGCGGCTTGTCCGAATGACTATGTACAGATAGGCCTTGACATTTTTCCTTCTTCCGATGTTACGTTTCTTTGGCAGCCGGGTATTGGCCTGACCGATTCAACCGCTCCCAACCCTCATGCGTTGGTTACCGAAAACAGGGAATACAGATTGATAATACATACGGAGGAATGCAGCGATACGGTGATTCAGAGAATAGAAGTGAGGTATCTTGAAATGGAATTGCAGGATACGATAGACTATTGCAGTAATCCCTACGTGATAAATTCAAATGAAATAAATCCTTCTGCGGAAGTGTTCGCTTCATGGAGCAGAGATTTTGCCGATACCATATTTTCCGACAATGGTATTTTCACTTTGGAAAATTACACCTCGCGCTGGCTGTATCTTTTTGCGAGGGAAGGAAACTGTTTCGGCAAGGACAGCGTGTTCATGAA
>DXGG01000233.1 GCA_019114015.1 Candidatus Onthomorpha intestinigallinarum
TCGTATCTGTTTTTGAATGATTACCAGTTTATCCTTCTCTTTTTCTTCTTTTTCAATTTCCGCTGAAAGGCTGCTTCCGCATTTTCATCGGTATAATTGGGGGTAGGGTTGAACAATCCGCCAAATGCCCCGACAATGCTTTCTACTACATTGCTGCCTGAATTATAGGTATTCTCATACTGCATCACAGGTTGGTTGCCGTTAGTTACCATTCCGATATTCTGTTGGTATTGGTTATTGGTTTCTCCCAACATTCTGTCCAACTTGGAATAACTGAAACTCCTGTCAATGTCCGAAGCCTTGAACGTAAGACCGTCTTTAGTAAATGACAAGCCCTGTATGACATTGCTTCTGCCTCTATACTTGAACTCCGTTTTTATTCCCTGCCTGGATAATTCCGATATGAGCTGCTTCCAGCTATTGGATTTGCTTAACGAGTTCTTGACCGCATGGTAAATCTCATACTTCGTCTTATCATTTCCTTTCAGACGGTGAGTCCGTACCCTATCCTTTCCTTTGCCAAAATAAAGTCCATACTTTTCTTTCAGTTCCTTGCAGACTTTGGCATTCCGATAACAGTCGTTCTTGTCACTGATAGTGCGTCCGTTGTTATTCACTCGGTTAAAAACAATATGAACATGCGGATGCTTCTGGTCATTATGCCGGGCAATGATATATTGGGTATCTTTGATTCCCATTTTCTGCATATACTCCTTTGCCAGACTTACCAGCATCTCATCTGTCATTCTCGGGGCGTCCTCAGGTGCATAGCTGAGCGAGATATGCCCCACAGGCTGACGGATATTCGGTTTCATCATCCGCTGAGCTTGAAAACAGTCCGTAATGGTCTGAATGCTATCCGTCAACACTCCTTCCGCAGCCAGCAGTCTCGCTTCCTGCTTACCCAGTACATAATTGACACATCCTTTGAATCCCGCTCCCTTACTTATTTTTCCAATCATCGGACAACTGTTTAATGATTTGTACTATCTTTTTCTTCAACAGCATAAGTTCTGTTGCTACTCCAGCAAATCCTCCAGTATTGGCTTTATGGGCAAGCTGGTTGATGTTATTGGCTTCTCCGGCAAGTTTCCGCAACACGTCCGCATCCGCCTTGCTGATGCGCTGTACTACTTTACCCGTAAGCAATACGGAGTGGACGAACCTACTGAGTGAAACACCTGCATCTTTCCTGCGTTTCTCTACCGCTTAGTACTCAATATCTGTAAATCTTGCACTGACCACACGCACCTTGTTGCGCCTGGTCTGCCGTGATTGTTGTTTATCTTTTTCCATTCTGAAATTCCTTTTGGACTGCAACCAACGGGAGCAGGTTGTCTTTGCCTTCCGGCAAAGCAAGGGCGGAAATGTATACATTTCCATTACCTTGCTTCCTTAGCCTGCACATATTCCGTTGCTACAGCAATGTTACTTGATTAATACTACAGACTCCTGCCTTTCGACTTCTTGGGCACTGATGTTTGTATGATTTTCTTTTCTCGAAGAGGATTCCGTTTACACAAGTACTCATTCAAATCCTTGCATCCACTATATAGATGTGATGCGTCACGGATATTGATGGTACTACCATACTCTTTTCGGATTTGCAGAATGGCTTCTATCCCTGCACGGTCGTTATCAAAAAAGCAATGAATGCGCTGATAATTTCCCAACGGATAAAGAGCCTTGGAAACATTCGATACAGAATTCAGTACCATATAGTCTTGTTTGTCAAATTCCGGATATTGGGGACAACTGTCCAATCTCAATGTCAAGAAAGAAAGATAATCCATAAATCCTTCAAAGACATAGCAGACTTCATTCTGCCTGTTTGTATGCCGAATATGACTGATGTCCTTGGGAGCAATACACCCCTTGAAATACTTGTTCCGTATTTCATACACTCCACGCACATTAGGGAACCCGACTGCATAGTAATGCCTGCCGTTGTTCTCGAAATGTACTTCGCAACATTCTCTTTTCGCAAGTTCCGTATTAATCCCCCTTTCACGCAGATAGGAAAGCAAAATAGGTGATTCCAAAGGTTTCACTTCCATACGTTGAAAACTCGGTTCTGTAGGAGATTGCTTCTGAAAAGAAAAGGAAACGGGGCAAATATGCGGAGCCTGCTCCTCAATTTGATGCAAAATGTAAGGTAAGCTTTCAGAACAATACAGTACCGAAGCCAAGGTAAGTATATTACCTCCCTTACCAAGCCCGAAATCATACCATTTATTGATTTCGGTATTCACCTTAAACGATGCGTCTGTTTCCTCTCTAAATGGTGATTTATACCAAAGGTTCATTCCCTGTCGTTTGACCGGATTATACCCAAACTATGCAGATAATCTTCCAGTTTAATATTCTTTGCTTCTTCTATTGTCATTTTCTTATGAATTTGAATGTGAATGAAATGTGTTGATTTGTTGAGCGACGAACTTATCTTACTGAAAAACAACAGAATGACACTTCCGCATCAACTCAACAAAGACCGATGAAAAAAGAAATAACTATTTCTTCTATGGAACACATGCATTGCCTATTTCAATATGCATTCCTGTAATCCGTTCTAATTCACGCTTGTATCTCGCAATCCGTTTTTCGAGTAATA
>DXGG01000234.1 GCA_019114015.1 Candidatus Onthomorpha intestinigallinarum
GAAGTAAATCATGCTACCTACGACTATTCCCAGAATTACCTGACCCACGATTTTCAGCTTGCCGCTCAATCCGGCCTTGTTTTTTCTGAATACTTTTATGTAATCGTCCAAAAAACCCAATGCACCGAGCCAGATGGTGGTTATCAACATGATTATAATATATATGTTTTCGAGTTTTGCGAATAACAAGGTAGGAACGAGAATTGCTCCCAGAATTATCAACCCTCCCATAGTAGGAGTTCCTTCTTTTTCTTTTTGACCTTTCAGTCCCAAATCCCGTACGGTTTCTCCCACTTGTTTTTTCTTTAAAAAGTTTATGAGCCTTTTCCCGAAGACTATTGTAATCAGCAATGAGGTTATCACTGCTGCGGCAGCTCTGAACGAAATGTATTGGAATACGCCTGTTCCGGGTACATCCAGACTGTTGTTTAACCAATCAAATAAATAGTACAGCATTTTGTTTCAGTTGTTTTCTCCCGTTAATATTTTGAAATCTCCTCTTTGTCATCGAAATGATGTTTTACACCCTTTATTTCCTGATATGTTTCATGCCCTTTTCCTGCAATAAGTATCACATCCTGTTTTCCGCGTGAGAGTTGGGCAGCTAATTTTATGGCTTCTTTTCTGTTGCTTATGCAAAACAACCCTTCATTTTCTGTTATCCCTTGTTTCATTTCTTCAATTATGATGTCCGGGTCTTCATTTCTCGGATTGTCTGAAGTTAATATCAGTATGTCGCTTCCTTTTTGGGCGATATGAGCCATTTCCGGGCGTTTAGATTTGTCTCTGTTGCCACCGCATCCTACAACTATTATCAAATGTCCATTCGGTCTTATGTCATTTATGGTTGATATTACATTCTCCAATGCGTCTGGAGTATGAGCGTAGTCTACTATTGCAGTGGCTTCGTTTTTTAGTTTCATCGCTTCGAATCTTCCCTCTGCCGCCTTAAGTTTACTGATGCCTAAAAGAATATTGTCTTGATTGAGTCCGCACAAGTACGCTATGGAATATACGCACAACACATTGTAAGCATTGAATCTGCCTGTAAGTTGCGAATAGACTTCCTTGCCGTTTATTTTCAATAGCATTCCTTCAAAACTTTTTTCAATGATTTTTGCTTTGAAATCCGCTTCTTTTGTCAGTGAGTATGTATATTTTTGCGCTTTGGATGCTTCCAGCATTTTAAGTCCGTTCTTGTCATCCACATTTGTCAATGCAAAGGCTGTTTTGTCCAAATTGTCAAAGAAGGTTTTTTTTGCTTTGATATAGTTTTCGAATGTTTTGTGATAATCCAAATGGTCGTGAGTTATGTTGCTGAATATGGCTCCGTAATATTTCAGTCCGCCTATTCTGTTTTGGACAATTGCATGTGAACTGACCTCCATGAAGACATATTCGCATTTTTTCTCTGCCATTCTGAACAGAAGTTCATTAAGGGTTATGATGTCCGGAGTAGTGTGATCGGTAGGAATCTCCTTATCTGCTATTTTGTTCACTATGGTTGATATCAGTCCGCATTTGTAACCCAAGTCAGAGAAAAGATTGTATGATAAGGTCACGGTGGTGGTTTTCCCGTTTGTTCCGGTTATGCCTATCAATTTCAGTCTGGAGGTGGGGTCTTCATAAAAGTTTTTTGCAATTTCAACCAAGGCATCAGAAGAACTGTTTACCTGTACATAGGTGATGTTGTCACATAATGTCTCAGGCATTTGCTCCAAAATGATTGCAACGGCTCCGGTCTCAATGGCGGAATTTATGTAATTGTGACCATCATATTCAAGGCCTTTTTGTGCAATGAACAAAGAACCGCATTCTGTTTTGCGCGAGTCTGAACATATGGACATAATGTCTATTTGTTCATTTCCTTTTAACTGAATGATATCTACATTGTTCAGCAGTTTATATAGTTTTTGTTTCTTCATGTTTCCTATTTGTTTCTTTTGCGGGTGATTTAAGTGATAGAAATATTGTACCGTTTTTATTTATGTCGCTGCCTGCCGCAATACTCTGACTTGCTACTTTGCCTTTACCGGAGAACTTTACTTTCAATCCCATATTTTCGAGAATAAGGACCGCATCCCTTATGGTCAACCCCGTTACATCGGGTACTTTGTCCTGCTTTATTATTTGAGGAATAATTTCGACACTTTCGCCGTTTCGTTTCATTTTAATCCATTCTGACGAAGGAGTTTTGGTGTCCAATCCCAAAGCTTTGCAGAAAGAATGGTAATTATATGCGTTACCATATTTCATTATCGGGATTTTTCTATCGTTTTTCGGGGATTTTATTTTGGAGAATTCTATTAGTGAACCGGCTACTCTGTCGGCCAGATTTCTGAACACTGGTGCGGCCAAGTCACCTCCGTGTGTTCTTGCCTTTTGAGGTTTGCTGATAACGACGATACAGGAATATTTTGGTTCATCGGCAGGAAAGTATCCTACGAAAGAGGCTCTGTGTTGAATACCTACGTGTTTTTTGTCATAGCCTATTTCTGCTGTACCTGATTTTCCAGCTATGCCGTAGGATGTTCCTTTAAGTCTTCTGCCGGTTCCGTTTTGTACTACACCTTTAAGAATGTTGTGAATTTTGCTTCGTGTTTCAGGCTTGCAGATACTTTCCGATATAACTGTAGGTTCAAATGTTTTTATTGTTTGTCCGTCTTTCAGTATTGAACTGACAAACATTGGTTTTACCATTTTGCCATTATTGGCTATTGCATTGTAGAACGTCAGTAATTGAAGAGGAGTCATACGAGTTACGTAACCGAAGCTCATTCTGAGCAGGTCTGTCATATTTTTGGAAGAACCTATTTTCGGACGAGGTTCGTGTACATCTATGTCTAAATTTAGAGGTTCAAAACGGAAATATTCACTTAAATCCTTTCTGAAGTTTTCTCTGTTTGAGCTTTGTCCGTATTTGTCATATACAAGTTGGCTAACTCCTACATTGGAGGATATTTCCAAAGCACGTGCAAAGGATATTAGTCCGTGGTTTGTTTCTCCAACATCTTTTATGGGTTTTTCGCTGCCCGGGAAGTCTTTCACTCCTGTTGGAACCAAATCAGAGGTATCGGCCAGTCCTTTGTCCAAAAGCATCATTGCCGTGACGGTTTTAAAAGTGGAACCCGGTTCGAAAGATGCAGAAATGGCTATATTATTGCTTTCGCGATATTCCCCTTCGTCATCTATTATAAGATTGGAAATAGCCCTGATGTACCCTGTCTCCACTTCCATTAGAACCACACATCCGCTTTCTGCCTCATTTTCGTTCAAACATTGTCTTAATGAACTTTCCGCCAATTCCTGTAATCTTATGTCCAATGTGGACACGACATCAAATCCATCAACGGCTTTGATTCTTTCATCTGTATCAACCGGAACCCATTCTCCTGGATTTATTTTTCTTTCCAGTCTTTTTCCTCTTTTGCCGGACAGGTATTTGCTGAAAGCTCCGTCAATACCGTTATAGCAAGTGTCACAACCGTTTATGGTAACATTTATACCTATTGTTCTTCTTGCCAAAGGGTAATATGGATATACACGTCGTGAACTTTCAACTTTACAAACAGCATTGGTAAAGATATATTTGTTGGTTGGTTTGCCACGTTTGAATATCTGTTTGCCTATAATTGGAAATTGCTTCATCCTTTCCAATTGCTCTGAGGATATTTCCTTTGCTACAAGGACATATCTGTTTTCTTTTTTTCTGTTGTTTTTAAAATAGTTTTTGTATTGGTAGGAGGTTTTGTTGCCATCATTAAATCTAAACATGTTGTATAAACTGTCACACAAGGCATTCAACCCTTCGTTAAATGTTTTTTCCGATACCACCCATTTCTTGATTTTTTTTCTTTGTTTGCGGTCGTATTCGTAACCTTTACCCAAATCCAGGTACAATTCGTATTGTGGCACGTCGGTAGCTAACAACAGATAATCTCCATTGTCGGAATCTATCGCATAGATATTTCCTCTTTTAGCCTTGAAAGTTCTTTCCTGTATTGTTCGTTCTTTTGCTTGTTGTTTCCAAAATTGTCGTTCGGAAGTTTGCAAATAGATTATCCTTGCTATTATTCCAATAGCAATTAGAATCAATAGCAAATATACTATTGACATCCTTAATGTCATTTGCTTTTTTGTCAAATCTTCGTCACTCATTGTTTTCTATGACTATCACTTCCTTTATCGGCTCTTTTGAAATTCCTACACCTATCGGAGCCAACTTTTTATCCAAAACCAACATCATGGAACTTTTTTGATACATGGTTTTTATCTTTGTGCTGTGTTGTTGCAGTTCTTTTATCTCTTTTGAGCATTTATCTATTTTTTTTACAGAGACTTCGATGCTGTATCTGTTTGTTATGTAGAATATCAATAGAACCGCCACAAGAAGAATCAACATTATGTTGTTCTTCATCCAGTTGCTTAGCAACATGTCTCCATGAATAAATTCCTTGATATTCATTTTATTTGTTTTTTTCTGCTATCCTTAGTTTGGCACTTCTCGAACGCGGGTTTGCACATAACTCTTCCTCATTGGCGGTAACAGGTTTTTTTGTCAACATTCTTAATCCATTCGATATATTGCCATAAAAGTCTTTTTTTATTTCACCTTTACAGTTGCCATACTTCATATAATTTTTTACCAGTCTGTCTTCTAAGGAATGATAACTCATTACTACCAGTCTTGCTTCGATATTCATTATCGGCTCACATTGTATCAACATTTTTTCAAGGTTCTCCAATTCTTTGTTGACTTCGATTCTTAATGCCTGAAAGACTTTTGCAAAAAACTTGTTTTCCTTTCCCTTTGGGGCTAAACCAATTAGTATTTCCTTTAATTCATTTGTTGTACATATTCCGTTTGGTTGAGCTACTCCGATTCTTTTTGCTATTTGAGCGGCATTGTCTAATTCTCCGTAGTTTTTGAATATTTCTTTTAGCTGACCGTAGTCATAAGTATTTACAACATCTGCTGCCGTCAAGCCATAAGTATTGTTCATTCGCAAATCCAGATAACCGTCCATTCTTGTACTGAAACCTCTTTCCGCACAATCTATTTGATGAGACGAAATACCCAAATCTGCCAATATGCCATCGACCTTGTCTATTCTGTATAGGTTTAGATATTCTGTAATTTTACAGTAGTTTTGCTCAATAAGACAGAATCGTTCATCATCAATAGTGTTGTTCCTTGCTTGAGGATCCACATCGAAGGCAAATAAAAGACCGTTCTTGGATAATTTCTCAAGTATGGCTTTGGAGTGCCCTCCTCCTCCGAAGGTTAGGTCAACGTAAATTCCGTCAGGCTTGATATTCAAGCCTTCAAGACATTCTTGCAGCATTACAGGGATATGATATTCTGTCATTTTATACTCAAAATCTTAATCCTCTTTACGACAATCCGTGTTTTGCACATTGTGCAGCAACCTTTCTGCTGAAGCAACATAGTCGAAGTTGTCATTATCTATGCTGTTGTAAGTGTCGGCATCCCAAATTTCCATGAATTTACCAGAAGCGACAACAACAACATCCTTATTTATATTGGTAGTAGTACGTTGCTCTGCCGGAATGAGTATTCTGTCATTTGAATCAAGTTCAATTATATTGGCTTGAGTAAGACGCCGATACAGTCTTTTTGCATCAGGATCGTATGGATTAAGATTTTTCTGAAGTCTTTCAACCTCTTGTTGGAAGTCGGAATATGTAAACAGTTCCAAATAAGAATCATAGATGCTTTTTCTGATAACAAAGCGTAAGTCATCTCCTGTAATGATTTGCTTTTTCAAAGCAACAGGCAATTTAAACCTGCCGTTTGAATCAACTTTGCAAAATTCTATTCCTACAATTAATGACATACTACTACTATTTTTCGGCTTGTAAAATTACTACAAAAATCCCAGAAAAAGCCATTTGTTGAAAACTTTTTTCCTTTTTCTCCCAAAAAATACCATTTAAATCAAGTGAATTTACGTCCAAAAACAATAAAGGTTGCATATTATGCAGAGTAAATTATGACGTAAAGAAATATTGGGATATCCTGTCCAAGGTGAAATAAATGGTTATCTTTGCAGAAAAACATGTGAGGAAATGGACGTGAGAAAAATACCAAGATTGTTGTTTATTGTTTTGCTTTCTTCATTGATTGTTTGTTGTTCGGGCAGGAAAGAACCAGGTCTTCAGAAATATGAACTGAACGGTATGACACAAGGAACATATTATCATATCGTATATTATCATTTATCAGAAACAGATTGTGAAAAACGGAATATTATAACACCTATACAAATCGCAAAAGCGATAGACAGCATATTCACCGTTGTAGATAATTCTCTTTCGTTGTGGAATCCCAATTCTTTATTGAACAAATTGAATCATAACATGACGAATAAGGTGGATAAGGTATTCAAGGACAATTATATGCAAGCGAAACATATATCCGATATGACAGGTGGAATGTTGGACATAACAATAGGTGCTTTAGTTCGGGCATACGGATTCGCCTATGAAAAAAGACGGGAACTTTTAGATAGTGAAATAGATTCCATGATGATGTATGTCGGATATGAAAAACTGAAATTAAAAGGGGATACATTGTATAAGTCATATCCTCAGACGCAAATGGATTTCAATGCTGTGGCACAAGGCTATACAACTGATCAGATAAGTGATTTTCTGAAAAGACACAATATATCAAGTCATATAGTTGATGTAGGGGGAGAGGTTTATGCCTCAGGATTAAAACCGGACGGACAGAATTGGAGGGTTGCCGTTGAACAACCTTCTGACAGTATGTCTTCTGAAAGAGTATTCAATACTTTGATAAAACTGAAAAACCAGTCCATAGTAACAAGTGGAAATTATAGAAAGTTTTACGTTGAAAAAGGTATAAAATATTCCCATACCATTAATCCAAAAACCGGCAGGCCGTCTAAAAACACATTGTTAAGTGTGTCAATTGTTGCGAATACAGCCGTTATGGCAGATGGCTTGGCAACGGCTTGTATGGTCATGGGATTGGACAAAACGAAAGAATTTCTTGACGAACACCCGCAATATGCTGCAATCTTGATATACTCGGATGAAACAGGAGATTTGAAGACGTATGTTTCCCCTACTTTGGAAGACAAGATTGAAAAGGTGAATTGAAAAAGAGTGATTAGTGAAATTGACAGTGAAAAATGAATTGGATTGTTTTGATTTTTGCAGGATGTTTTGAAGTGGCCATGACGTTCTGTCTTGGCAAAACAAAGGGCATCCATGGGACTGAATTCTATTTGTGGATTTTAGGTTTTATCTTATCCGCAGCAATAAGTATGTGGTTATTGTCCAAGGCAGTACAGACGCTACCGATAGGCACTGCATATGCAATATGGACCGGAATAGGAGCTTTGGGTACGGTGCTTATAGGCATATTCGTTTTTAAGGAACCGGTAAGTTTCCTAAGGCTGTTTTTCATCTTCACTTTGTTTGCTTCCATTATCGGCTTGAAGATGGTATCGGACTGATAAACAATCTGAGATTTATTGAGAAAATGGACTGAAGAATAGAGTTATAATCTGATATGTAGCAGTTTCCTTACGTTGTCTTTCTATTCGCCTATTGTTTTTCCCATAATAATATTGACAGCTTTTTCAAGTGCAATATCTTTTCCTTGCAATACTTCCTGCAAATCGGGAATCGTTTCTATATCAGGAATAATTCCTTTTCCGACAAAAGGTTCTGAACTGTATGGAAATAGAGGCCTTATTGTACAAATGCGAGCAACAGCTTCATGAGGTAGTTCAATTACTAGAGGGGCTCCGGTAGAACCGGCCGTTTCTTCTCCTATCAATATAGGTCGATTAGGCATTTCGTAAATATTTATAAGGAAATCTTCGCATGCAGAAAAACTATTGTTGTCAATTAATATGGCAACGGGACAACTCAAAGCCTTTATTTCTTTTGGCTTTGATACCAGCTCAGGAGGTTCATTTTTGTAAGCTTTGTACAAATAGAAATCTTCATATTCTTTTCTATAATTACCCTGAGCACGTCCATAACCGGAGTTTATTCTAGTCTGAGCACCAAAAGAACGTATTGTATCAGCTTGTGTAAGGTACATTTGCAGCCTCCATGTTACATCCGTTATCCCACCGGCATTTCCTCTTAAGTCTATAATTACGCCACGGCACTGATGTGCATTGATTTCCGCCATTGCCTTGTCTATATCATTGCATACTGATTCGGGGATGAAACGGCGGATATTCAGTAAGGCAATGTCATCCTTCCAAGTTAATGTTACCGCTTTGCTGGTACGGAATGAAAGCTCGTCTTTTGGTAACCATACATCATCGTCTCTGCGGATAGCTTCTCCATTGCGTATAATATCGAAAGTCTTCATTTTACCGTCCCTACATCTTGCTTTTCCACGTATGGAACTGCCCACCAAACCATTCAACAATATGCTTCCTGCTTGATTCAACTTATATTTTAATGTTGAGCCTGTGATGTGTGGCAACACAAACTTTTCTACATACTGATCTGTGGGCAATCCGTCAATCTCAACAATTTCGGCTCCAAGCAAATCTGGATCTGAATAAGGGCAATCTTTTTTATATTTAATGAAGTAATATTTCCCGCCAATATATTTTGTCCCGTAATTGGGGTAGTCTGTTTCCTCATAACCTGATTCTGGATAGTCGAATAGGCTGGTATGAGCGTCATTAAGACGATTCAAAAAACAATCAAGCTCTTTATAATACGCAATATCGTCCTTTGTGTTTATTACGCGTTTCATCGTTTCACGGTAAAGACTGTCCAAGTTGAAATCCAAATGGTCGATATTTACAAAATTATATTTTACTTCAGACCAAAGAAGACTTAATCCGTAGATTTTATCTTCCAAAGTGTTTACGGATTTTATTCCGCTTTGTGATTGTGCTGAAATTTGTGCTATCATAAATAGCAGCAAATGAAACAAAGCTAATTTTTTCATCATTATATTTTTCGCAAAAATACCATTTTCATTTAATGTAAAATCAAACAGAAAGAGCAATTTTACGAAAGTTAATTTGAAAATCGAAAGACGTACTCCTTCTTTCTTCCAATGTATTTTGTCAGCTGTATTAGAAATTAGAGAGAATGTAAATTCATATTTATCTATGTTTTCAATGATTTTGTTTGTCTATCTTATACAATATTACTAAGTTTGTACCTTATATAATATCTAAACAGTATATCATGAATTTGATTATTAGTGACAGAGATATCAATATTGTAGAAAATCGCAATACAAAATATATTGACCTGTCTAAATTGAAAATAAACAATTGTATAGGTTGTTTCGGATGTTGGACGAAAACTCCTGGCAAATGCGTGATAAGAGATGATGCGGTTAAAGTATATCCTTATATTGCTAAAAGTGACAAAGTCTTGTATGTAAGTCGAGTAAAATATGGAGGATATGACTCTGTGTTTAAGACGATGGTAGAAAGAGCCATACCTGTACAACAAGCTTTTATAAGGATACACAACGGTGAAACACATCATTTGCAAAGAAATGTAAAGGAAAAAGATGCGACAATAATTGCTTATGGAAACATTTCCGATGGAGAAAAGAAAGTTTTTGAAAGCCTTATATCAAGAAATGCTCAAAATATGAATTTTAAATCTTATAAGATTCTTTTTATCGAGGATAATATGGTTGAGACTGAAGTAAAAAAAATATTGGAACAATGGGAAAAATAATGATATTGAACGGAAGTCCTAGGGCTCCCAAGTCTAATTCTAAACGATATGCCAAGATATTTGCCGATTATATGACAATGGAATGCGATTACGTGGAACTTACAAGCAAGAATCATTCGGATATATGTTCTAAGATAGGTGAATATACGGATGTGCTGATTGTTTTTCCGCTTTATGCAGACGCATTGCCGGTGGGCTTATTGGACTTTTTTAAAACATTGGAAGCTAATCCTCCTCTCGCGAGTAAACCGGTAATTTCAATATTTGTAAATTGCGGCTTTCTTGAATACACTCAAAATGAAGTTGCGGTAATGATGATAAAGTTATTTTGCCAACAAAATAATTATAAGGTAGGGTCTATATTTATGCTTGGCAGCGGAGAGGCAATATTGGATACGCCATTCAGGTTCATGGTTACAATGGCGATAAAGAGATTAAGTAAATCTGTTGTAAACAAATCATACAAGGAATTCCATTTGTCCATGCCTTTGACAAAGCGTCTTTTTATATT
>DXGG01000235.1 GCA_019114015.1 Candidatus Onthomorpha intestinigallinarum
TGGATTTTCATGTCAAAATGTCTATCTTCGCAATTTGAAATCAAGTTACATATTCATACAAATGGAAGCAAAGGTCAGTATTATCATGGGCAGCACTTCGGATTTACCCGTAATGGAGGCTGCCGCCAAGTTTTTCGAACAGATGGAGATACCGTTTGAAATCAATGCGCTTTCGGCACACCGTACTCCCAAAGAGGTCGAGGAGTTTGCCGTCAACGCCCACAAAAGGGGGATAAAGGTTATAATCGCAGGAGCGGGCATGGCCGCCCATCTTCCCGGCGTTATCGCGGCGATGACACCGCTGCCAGTGATAGGTGTTCCCATCAAGTCCTCTCTTGAGGGTATGGATGCGGCTTTGGCCATGATACAGATGCCTCCCGGAATACCTGTTGCCACTGTTGCCATCAACGGCGCTTTGAATGCCGCCGTGCTTGCCTTGCAGATAATGTCGGTGGGCGATGCTGAATTGCAGCAAAAGGTGATTGGCTACAAGGAGTCGTTGAAGGACAAGATTGTGAAGGCGAATCAGGAACTGAGAAAACTCGAATACAGGTACAAGGTATGATAATCATAGGCATAACCGGCACTTTGGGTGCAGGCAAGGGCACGATAGTGGAAAAGTTGAAGAAGCGCGGATTCAAACACTATTCGGTAAGGGATTTTCTTGTCGAGCAGATAAGGCAAAGAGGTCTTGAGGTCAACCGCGACAGCATGAGGGAGCTTGCAAACGAGTTGAGGGAGAAGAACGGTGCGGACTATATTGTCGAGTGTCTTGTAGGCAGGGCCATGGCTCAGGGTGACGATTGCGTGATAGAAAGCATAAGAAACCCCAAGGAGGTGGAAACATTGCGCAGGATAAGGAATTTCCATTTGTTTTCGGTCGATGCCGACATACACAAAAGATACGAAAGGATAAGGTCGCGCAAAAGCTCTACGGATAACGTGAGCTTCGAGACCTTTGTGGAAAATGAGAAAAAGGAAATGTCTTCCGATAATGAAAGCGGTCAGAACCTTTCGGCCTGCATGGCTCTTGCCGATTTCAGATTCAACAACGACAAGGATATCGAGGACCTTGACCGTCAGGTGGAGGATGCTCTCAAGAGCATAGAGAAGGAAATGCGGCCCTCATGGGATGAATATTTCATGGATTTGGCCAATGCAGCCTCCAAGCGTGCCACTTGCGACAGGGGAAGGAGCGGTTGTGTGATAGTCAAGGACCGTCAGGTGTTGGTTACGGGTTATGTCGGTTCGCCGAGAGGACTGGCTCATTGCGACGATGTGGGGCATCTGTTTCGTAAGATGATAAACGATGACGGCAGTATCAGTACCCATTGTGTCAGAACGGTGCATGCGGAGCAGAATGCAATATGTCAGGCGGCAAGAAGAGGGATTGCTCTTGAGGGAGCGACTCTGTATTGCAGGATGACCCCTTGCAGGACGTGTGCAATGCTTATCATAAACTGCGGTATAAGTCGTGTGGTATGTCAGATGAAATATCATGCGGGGGCGGAATCGGAAGAGATGTTCCGACAAGCGGGAATACAGTTGGAATTCTTTTGTGATCAGGTCCTTAAATACGATAAACAATAAAGGATAACCCTATGATATCCTTTATGTTTTGTCATTGAAAAATGTTTTCTGAATCCGTTTTCCTCTTTTCAAAATAGAGGAAAACGGATTTTGATTTCATTTTCTTCTTTTTCAGTTCCGTTTCATGCATGTCTTTAACGTGTGTTGTGACAATTAAAGATGCCTGAAACCAGTCATTTGATCTTATGCTAAATTATGCTGGTTAACTTGTTAAGTATTTAATGGGTTAAATGGAAATGTAACGAAGTGTTAGTACGTTAATAATGGAAAAAATAATAGAGAAACATTTTTGTCGTTATATATAAGCCAATGTCTTTGTACCGTAATTGGTATGACTGCCGGCATGTCTTCAATCATCGAAGGTGTATCTGAATGGACCGGATATAATATATTTCATAATAACAAATAAAAGTAGCATATGGATATGTTGAACGTAAAAAAAACTGTAAGATGCTGTGCGATAGCTGTGGCGATTCTGTTGGCTGCACAGACAAACGCACAAAACAGGAAGGTGGACTTTGTCGCACAATTGTCTTTCGGACATGTCGGATATTTGTCACCGAGCAATCTGTCGGTAATCAATCCGTCTCAAAGCGATATCAATTCCTTGGGAATAGACTTGAAAGCCGGTGTGAGGTTCAAATGCGACCTGACTGTCAAGGCAGGGTTCTCAACGCTCGGCGGAACGGAGTTCTATTACAATGACCGAACAAGAGAAAGCGCAGGGACTTATTATGCGAATTTGGAGTTGGGAAAGGATTTCAGGATAAAGTCCTGGATTGTTTCACCGGCAATAGGTGTGGGTTTTATTGGCTACACCAGCAATGTAATTGCGGACAAATTGGAAAACGATTTCACCGGCACGGGCTTTGGAGCTAACACGGAACTCTCCATTGCGTATTGTCTGAACGAACATTTTGCAATCAAAGCCTCTGTGGGAGCGATATACGGCTCAATAACAAACCTGAAGACAAGTCGGAACAACGAAATAAGTAGAGAGGCGTTGGACACATTCAACCATTTCGACAATTATTCCATCTTTGTAGGTAAATGTATGCTCGGAATGGAGTTCTGTCTGTAAAAACAAAAAAACGTCAATCAAAAAACAAGGGACTCGAAACTAAAAACGTTGTCCCTTGTTTTTTTATATGGTCGCAAAAGTGCATGGATTCCTAGGATTCGTGACAGTGAAATACCTTGCTTTTCAAGGCATATTCGCTACCGTTTATCCTTATTATTCTTCATGGTCCTTACATTTGCATCGGAATGATGTTAAAGGAATCTGGCATTCATCCCCGTCTTCCGCAAAGGAACGCAAAGCACGGGTATTTTGGCATAGCGGACAACGTCCTGACTTCTTGAGTCTATGCTGAACTCGGTCGATTCGTCTCTTCCCATGACCATCACGATGTCAACCTCGTTTTTCGGATTGTTCATGTATTCTACCGTCTCTTCCGCAAAGTCCTTGCCCGTTTCCAGTCCGTCCAGCATGACCAGTTCGCATTCTATGCCTTTTGACTCAATGAATTCCTTGGTGTTGTTGCTTATTTGTTTCACCTTGAATTTGGTTTCCTTGTCCGAATCCCATACTCCGGAGATGATTGTTATTCTTGCACCGAAATGTTTGGCCCATGCCACTGCATCGGCCACTTTCTGTCTGCTGCTCAGATACAGTTCTATCGGTATGAGTATGTTTCTTATCGGTCTCGGGTCCAGATCCACCGAAAGGACAAGCAAGGGCACGGTAGCCGTTCTTATCAGACGATGGGTGTTGGCTCCTATGGACTTGTCCGATACGTTTGCCGTCGCCATGATTACAAGATCTATGGCGTTTTCCTGACAGAAGTCGTTTATCTCCTTTGTTATCCTTCCCTTGCGCAGATTGGTCTTGATATCTACTCCGTATATCTCGCTGATGTTCTTGCCCACCAACGGAAGCCTTGCCTTGACACAGTTCTCCAAATCCTCGTCCCTTGAAGAGAAAAGTTTGGAGATGAATCCGCTTTCTTCAATCACATGCAGCAGTTCCACCTCGGAATTATCGTTGAACAGGTATTTGGAGAACTTCAGACACACATTAAGGGAAAAATCGTTGAAGTCCGTTATCACAAGTATTTTTTCATATAAACCCATAAACAGTTCTATTTTTTACTATATCTAATAACACCAAAACAAGGTCAAATGTTGCGTAAAAGTTGTGAAGTCAAAAAAAAATTATAAATTTGCCATCATGGATATCGAAAAAACGAAAATCATGAATTTGCACAGGTTGTTTTTGTTGTCTCTGACGGTGTTTTGCATCGCGGGTTGCGGTAAGTTTAACGAAAGGATTGTCGGGTTTGATCCCATGAGTAATTTTCCGGGTTCTGATACGGTGAGGCTGCAAATGCAGCTTGACGATGCGGTTTTCAACGGCATAGTGTTGCCTGCCAAGGATGACTTTTTTGTTTTCAATGCCGACATCAGACAGTCGGAGGGAGAAAAATTGTACTATAAGATATACTATCAGAACGAGAGTTACAAGTTTGAGGAAGACCGTCCGGAGGCGTCGGAGAATTTTTACGGTTCATGGGAAGATACCGGGACGGGTTTCAAGCCGGTTGAGAACGGAGTTGTTAAGGACAGTTTCCGGATAGTGGGCAATCCTCGTAACGAGAAAAAGTATTTTGGCAAGCAGACTCCCAAACCAGTTACGGATGAAGAAATAGAAAGTGTGATTAAAAGAATGAAGAACGACCCAAAATGGATGCCGTGGATTGTGAGAAAATCAAAAGAGGAGAAGATTTCCCTCAGGGAGCAGATGGTAAGGGATGCTCTTTGGGTCATAAAGCTTGACGGAGAAGGTGAAGGCGAGTTTAACCGAAGGGAAAGGAGAAATCCGCGAACAGGCATATACAGGTTCATGCTGGTTGTGGCAACCGAACAGGCTCTTGAAAAGATTCCGGACTACATAAAGGATATATCCTTGCAGGATGACAACAATGAGTTCGTAAATCCTTTCTCCTTTTTCCGGAAAAGGAGAGACGGGGTTAGTGTGCTTGTGTCGGACAGAGTTCTGAAAACAAGGGCCGTATTGACCCCTGAAAGAGGGGTATTTGTCGACAGGTTGAAGTATCCGGGAAAGGATTTCAAGATATGCGATACCAATTTTCTTGTCGGACAGGATGAAGAGCTTTACTATCATTCTCTTTTCGAACAGTATTTCCACGATATAAACAAGAACGAGCAGTTGAATCAGATTCCTTGTATTGCCGATGTCGAAAAGGGAGGATACACTCTTGAGGATTATGTCAGGGGAGACAGTGTTTATGCGGCCGATAGCAGGATTGTCATGCATCCGAGCAATACGCTTTATCCGGCAAGTACCATATCGGTGTCGAGGGACAGTTCCTACATAAGGATATTCAATCCCGGCAACAGGGATTTGAAACAGGCGAAAAAGGAGAACGTGGGCATAAGGGCGAGAGTGGGCTTCAGCTACGGCAAATACAGGGCCAAGATAAAGTTCGCGCAACTGGTCAATTCCCACGGGGTCTGGACGGGGCTTACCAATGCCTTCTGGCTGGCTTATCAGAGCAACAGCCCGTGGAACGACAGAAGAATATGCAGCAAGGAAGGTTATGTGATACACAGCAAGAACGACTATGAGGCTCAAAGGGAGAAAACAAGCAATTATTCCGAGATAGACATAGAGATGATAAAGACCTCGAAGCTTTGGCCGGGAGAGGACACCTCTTATTACAGTCCTTTCGGAAGCAGGGAATTTGTCCTTGCCTGCACCAACTGGGACCTTGCCTGTCCGGTGCCAAAGAATTTCCACACAGGATGGATCATTCCGTTGAAGTACGGTGACAATACCTTCAAGTTGCATCGCTGGAGCCGGACGTACAGGGCTATAACATCGAGAGTAGGTCTCGATGCCGGGATATTCGACAGGGACTATTACTATTTCGAGATAGAATGGAAGCCCGACGAGATAATATGGAGAGCCGGACCGAGCCCCGACAAGATGTATGTGGTGGGATATATGAACGAGGATGTGACAAGCATACCTAACAATCAGATGAACACCATAGTCACTCAGGAGTTCCATTATTCCAAGTGGTGGCTTCCGGAGTTGTTCAAGCAGGAATTGATACCTTTCCCGGAAAACAATCTTGAGGGCAGGGTTTACGAAATAGTCATAGAATAGATGAGGTTCAAAGATTTGAAAAAAAGTTTTTTGCTGTTGTTTGCGCTTTCCTTTGGTTTTGGTGTGCACTCTCAGGACAGCCTGAACCACAGATTTGACGGCAGGGTTTATCCTCAGTGGTTTTCCGATGCCAAGTTGGGAATATTCGTGCATTACGGTCTGTACAGCATACCTTCTTACAGCGGTAAGGAGCAGTATGCCGAATGGTTTTACAAGGGCCTTATATCCGGGGACAGCCTGAGGATAAAGTTTCAGAAGGATGTTTACGGAGAGGATTTCGAATATGAGGACTACAAGGATATGTTCAGAGCCGAACTGTTCGATGCCCGTCAGTGGGCGTCCCTTTTCAAGCGTTCTGGAGCGAAGTACGTAATCTTCACCTCCAAGCACCATGACGGATATTGCATGTGGGACAGCAAATATGCCAAGGGATGGTCGAGTGCCACCACCATGCCGAAACGGGATTTTTGCAGGGAATTGACCGATGCGGTAAGGGAACAGGGACTTAAGATGGGCTTGTATTATTCTTTGACGGAGTGGAACAACCCCTTGTATCGTTGGACTGTTGACACCAACAAAAGCATAAATGAATATGTTACCGGACATCTGCATCCTCAGTTCAAGGAACTGGTTGATGAATTCATGCCGTCGGTCATATTTTCCGACGGGGACTGGGACTTCGACTACAATACGTTCGGGAGCAACGAACTTGTCGCCTATTATTATGACAAGGTTGGTTCGGAGGCCATAGTGAACGACAGATGGGGCAAAGGATTCAATCACGGCTACAAGACTCCCGAGTATAGTGGAGGCATAGAGGAAAAGACCATTCCATGGGCGGAGTGCAGGGGTCTCAGCCGTTCTTTCGGTCTTAACCGCAATGTGGATTTGGAAAGCTATATGAGCAGTGATGAACTGATAAGGCATTTTGTCCGTCTGGTTGCGGCAGGAGGTGGTCTGACTATAAACGTGGGGCCGAGTGCGGCCGGACAGATTCCGTTGTTGCAGCAGGAGCGTCTTTTGGATCTTGGTCGCTGGCTTGAGGTTAACGGTGAGGCGGTGTATGGAAGCAGGCCGCATTCGGTGAACGAAGAGTCTTACGAGATGGTTGCCCTCAGGTCCGACAGGGAGATAGATTTCGATTGGGTGAGAAACTCTCCGGAGAGGAATATGCCGGAGGATGACTTCAGCATAAGTTGGCATACGGACATAGTGCCTTTGAAAACCGAAAAGTACAAGATATATTTGCAGGCCGATGACAATGCTTCTCTTGTCATAAGGGATGAAAAGGGCAAGGCAGTTTTGAGGCTTGCCTCCGAAAAGGAGGAAGTTGCGGGACAGGTGAGATTGAGAAAAGGCAGGAAATACCGTTTTGAACTGATTTATCAGGAGAAAGATCTTGAAGCTATGGTTCGGCTTTGTTGGGAAAGCAGATCCGTTCCAAAGCAAAGCATAAAGTCGGACAATTGGAAGGGAGAGATGAACTGGGAACAGCCTTATGTCTGCTTTACCCGAAACGGAGACAATCTGTATGCCGTCTCTCTTGAAAAGATAGGTGACAACCTTAGCTTTGGCTTGGACAGAATGCCTTCAGATGACATGAAGGTGTTCCTTTTGTGC
>DXGG01000236.1 GCA_019114015.1 Candidatus Onthomorpha intestinigallinarum
GTATTGGGCAAGGATGAGATAATATCGAGAATAAACAAGGCAATAGAAAGGATAGGTATATTATGCCGGGAAGAATAAAGGATGTGACAATCATAGGCAGCGGCAATGTGGCGTATCACTATTTCAGGATAATGACCGAAAAGGGTTTGAGAGTTCGGCAGATAAGTGCCCGTATGGATATACCTACGGAGGCTCTCATGTCGGACCTTGTGGTTATAGCCATAAAGGACGAATTCATTACACGGCTTGCCTCGCGCATCCGTGTCGGAGATGATTCCATATTGGTACATACCTCAGGATTCATCCCTTCGGACTGTCTCAAGGATTCGGCCAGAAACTACGGCTGTCTGTATCCTCTGCAAAGCCTGAAGAAAAACCAGGACACGGATTTCTTCAACAATGTGCCATTGTGCATATGCGGCAACAACAAACAGACAAGACAAGACCTGAGAGGACTATCTCAAAGGCTTTCCCGCACCGTCTACGAACTATCGGACTCTCAAAGGCAATGCCTTCACATAGCGGCGGTGTTCTGCAACAACTTCACCAATCATCTTTTCGGGGTAGCAAAACAAATGCTGGCTAAGGAATCCATCCCTTTCAGCATACTGTTCCCGCTTATGGAATCCACAGTGCACAAGGCGGAAAACAATGACCCCTTCGACTCTCAGACCGGACCGGCCGTAAGAGGTGACATGAACGTGATACAGGCTCACCTGCAAAGGCTCGACGGGGATGAAAGGGAGATATACGGCGTAATGAGTGAAAAAATAATGCACTATCACAAAAACAGGGAAAACGGATGAAACGTATAGTGGTCCTTACCGGTGCGGGTATCAGCGCCGAGAGCGGAATAAAAACATTCAGAGACAGCGACGGCCTATGGGAAAACTACAGGGTGGAGGATGTCGCAACATATGAGGCATGGAAAAGAAATCCCGACCTTGTCAGGGATTTTTACAATCAAAGACGCAGGGAACTGTACAATGTGCAACCGAATGAGGGACACAAACAGCTGGTTCGTCTGGAAAGCCGCTTTCATGTCGATGTCATCACACAGAACATAGACGATTTGCACGAAAGGGCGGGAAGTAGCAATGTATTGCATCTGCACGGGGAGTTGAAAAAGGTGCGCAGTGAAACGGATCCTTTCGACATAAGGGAGTTGGAAGGCTGGGAGCTGACCGAAGACATGAAGGACAAGGAAGGCAGACCGCTGCGACCTTTCGTGGTGTGGTTCGGCGAGGCTGTCCCAAACATAACGCCTGCAATAGAACTGTGTCAACAGGCCGACATAATGATTGTGATAGGAACAAGCCTGAACGTATATCCTGCCGCAGGTCTCATAAGCTACACCAAGGCAGGTTGCGAGAAATATCTTGTTGACCCCAAACGTCCAAATGCCGACCTGAACGGCATACACTTCATAGAACAGAAAGCAGGGACGGGAGTAAAACTTGTGGTGGACGAACTGCTATCAGAGCATTAGGAAGTCGATACATTGAAATTTATCTAAACGACCTGTTATCTATCAACCTTTCGCAGTAACCCACTTTCGCTAAGTGCTGTGAATGACAAACAGTTTTACAATATGAAGAAATATATGCTACTTTCGGCCTTGCTCATTGCATGTCTTTGTGCTAAGGCGCAGTCAATAATACCACAAGTAAACGAAAATGTGGAACTTATGAGTATATTGTCCCGTATGTCAGGATTTCCTGAATATCACATGGACATGGCAGGTCAATACATAAAGGACATGGACAGCTATTTTAAGGATAATACAGACCATCCGGCTGTTCAATATATGAAAGGACTTAGAAACAAGTATGGCATTTCCTTCGATGCTGTCATGTCAATGGCTATACATCTCGAAAACCGGAACGGAACACTTTCGTTGATTGAGGAAGATATCCCCACCTTGGAAAAAAGGTGGAAGGAAGTGGATAAGGAGGAATTTCTGTCTTATCTTAACAGTTTTTACAAGGATACAAAATTCAATGAGTTTTTCAAATCACATAAAGACCTTTATGAAAAAGGGCTGAAATCTTATCAGGAAAATGTTATAAATCATTTTGACATAGACTGGTATGCCGATTTCTATGGCAACGAACCTCAGGAAATTTTCTCTGTAATAATCGGATTTTGTAATGGCGGTGGTAACTATGGCGTAAATAGACAAATAACAGGTAAAATGAAGGAAGTCTTTGCCATTGTAGGTTATTACGTGGATAAGGAAGATAGGCCAATGTATAGCAAGGAATATCTTCCTACTCTTATTCATGAATTCAACCACTCGTTCATCAATCATTTTCTGGATGAAAACAAATATCCAGATAATGTAAAGGAACTTGAACCGGCCGCAACAGAATTGTTCAAGTCTTCACAATGGAGTATGTCTAAACAGGCATATGGCAATTGGAAGACAATGATAAACGAATCACTTGTCCGTGCGGCTGTTATATGCTATATGCTGGATAAGGAATACAAAACGGAAGAAATAAGAAACGAGCTATCGGAACAGATGCAAAGAAACTTCAGATGGATGCCGGAATTGGTTAGCCTACTGAGAAAATACGAAAAGAAACAATCAAGATATGGGAATTTCGAGAATTTCTATCCTAATGTAACAGACTTTTTCAAAGAATATGCCAAAAAGGAAAACGAGAGATTTGACAGAATAAAATAAACGAAATTCTCAATATCTCTTTGTGTTTGAATCATTCTTGACGGATTTACTGTATTCTGCTTAACCGGCCGCCTGCTTGCAAAAACGCTTGACCGATGTAGGTATGTACCTGCAATCGAAAAGCCATACAACCAAAGGTATCGCCCAAGAAAGACATATATCGGCAAGAAGATAATCACCTCGTCCCACTCTTTTCCAAAGACCCTGCAACCTTGAAGGAGTCGATGCCATGATGTCCACAACCTGTTCGGCCTCATCCAACGTATCGAAAAGAATGTGTATCTTTTCATAGCGTTCATTCCTGTCGGACTTGAGGGCATATATGGAGAAGAACAAAAGCTTGAAGTGCTGTTGAAGCCATTCGTTTCGGAATCTTTCCCCATACGTTTTCCGCAATACATCCCTTATCTGTTTGTAGTTCTCAAGCTCACGGGGAAAAGACTTTATGAACTTTACGGGATTGAAATAATTGACATAATTGTACGGATAGGTATTAGGATTGTAAACGACCCTGTCAACATGTGCCGCATACTGCATGGTAAACAGTTTGTCTCCTCCGTAAAACACGTTCTCGTTGAAGGTTATACACTGCTGTTCCAATGTCCTACGATAAAACAGCTTGCCCCATGTGGTACCGTTGTCCGAAAGCAATGAAAGCATCCTTTGGTCCATATCGCCGCTGTCGTATATCCCTTTCTGAGGTTTGAGGTCCTTGGTGGTAAAGCCTTCCTTCTCTCCCACTATGTACAAGGTGTCCTTGCGCATGTCTTCCATGGATACGAAACTGAAAAGATAATCATCATCCACATAATCGTCATGATCAATAAAGGTTATCCATTCTCCCTTGGCCTGAAGCAGACCCATGTTCCTTGCACTCGACTCTCCCCCATTCGGTTTTCTATACAGTTTCACGCACGAGTTTTTCATATAGTAATCATGGCAGATACTGTATGTCTTATCCACGCTGCCGTCATCGATTATTATCAGCTCGAAATCTGTAAAATGCTGTGCCAACATGCTGTCTATGCAACGTCTTATCGTCTTCTCTCCGTTGTATGTGGGCAAAATGACCGATATAAAAGGATTCTCCATATTCTTCAAACAAAAAACAAGGGAGAACCAATCATATTGTCACATGACCGATTCTCCCTTACGGTTCAATAGTCAATAACTGTTGCAAGCCTTACAACAAAGACTCATTGTATCTTGTCAACGACTCCAAGGCGTTGGTCTTAACGTTTATGTAATCGGTCACGCCCTGCGCATTGAAGCTTTCCATCTGCTCGACAGGATTTCCTGCAACGACAATGTGCTTGAACGACTTCTTCAACATCGGCAAGGTTGCGGCAACCAAGTCCGCATATTCATCATCCGAAGAACACAACACAACGATGTCAGCCTTCGATGCAACGGCTGCCTCGGCTCCTTTCTCGGCTGTCTCAAAACCAGGGTTATCAATGATCTGGTATGAAGCCAATCCGAAGAAATTGGTTGCAAATCCGGCTCTTGCCTTTCTCATTGCAAGATTGCCGTATGTCAACAAAAATACTTTCGGTTTCCTTGACGAATTGTCCGTCTGCATTCTCAAACGTTCAAACGGCTCTGCCAAACGATGGCATGACAACGTCTTTATCTCTCTAGCCTTTGCCGCACAGTTGCAACACTCCTGCTTTTCAACAACAGGCTTTGCCTCCGTAAGGTTCGGATACTGGTTCGTTCCCAATATCGTAGTCTTTCTGGTGGCAACATCCTTTGCACGCTTTGCGTCCATCTGTTCTATCGCCTCTTGTACCATTCCTGCCTTTATCGCCTCTACAAAGCCTCCCTTGTCCTCTATTTGCTTGAATATCTCCCATGCTTTTTCGGCCAAGGCATTTGTCAGGTTCTCTATGTAGTAGGAACCCGCAGAAGGATCCACAACCTTGTCAAGATAAGACTCCTCCTTCAAAAGTATCTGTTGGTTGGTTGCTATTCTTCTTGAAAAATCATCCGACTTCTTGTAAGCCACATCGAAAGGATAGACCGATATGGAATCAGCACCGGCTATCGCTGCCGACATGGTCTCGGTCGTCGTTCTTAACATGTTTACGTAAGGGTCGTATATCGTCTTGTTGTAGAACGAACTCTCCGCATGTATGTGCAGTCTGTAAGCCGTTTCACACTTAGGCTGATATTGCTCCATTATCTTTGTCCAAAGCATTCTCGCAGCTCTCAACTTGGCTATCTCCATGAAATAATTGCTTCCCGTAGCAAAAGAAAAGACCATCCTGTATCCTACCGAATGAGCAGGTATTCCCCTCCGGGTAAGGTTGTACAGATAATCGTTTGCAGACGACAAGGTATAGGCCAATTCCTGAACGATTGCCGCACCTGCATTGTTGAACACGTTGCCGTTTACGGTAATCACATCGAATGCAGGTATGTTCTCCTTGACAAGGTTCATTATCTGAACCGCTTCATCGTAGTTGGATTCGATACCATGATAGAACTCGCCGTTACGCAATGCGTAGGAATAAGGGTCGAAGTTCAACGAGCCCTCCACTTTCGACGCATCTATACCCTGGGACTTAACCTCCTGAATGAACAGCTTCAACACTTCCAAATAATTCTCGGCCTTGATGAAGTTTATCTTCACCTGCGTAAGGTCTATGCCCTTGAGCAAGGCCTTCATGTCCGAAGCCGTCTTTACGTTCTTTGCAACCAATCCCAACGAATTCACTCCTCGTTTCAATCCCGCCAAGGCTATGGCATTGGCCGTAGGAATGTCGCACTCCTTTATATCTTGACGAATATCCCAGGTATTGTTTGTCTTTTTGTAACCGCGCACAAAAGGCTTTTCCGCAGGATTGCCGTTGAGGTATTCCAACTTGGCCAAGTCCTCGGCACGATAATAAGGTCTTACATCAAAACCTTCCAATGTCTTCCAAATCAATTTCTTGTTGTAATCCGCACCCTTGAGGTCCGCCTTGATTACCTCTTCCCATTGTTCGGTTGTTACCTCGGGAAATTCCGTAAATAACTTCTCGTTTTCCATATATCTAAAGTGTTTTATTTTCCATAAAATCGTGTTGCAAAATTATAAAGATTTCAACAGATAGCCTAACTTTTTCCACAAAAAAAAGAGCCTGATGTTCTCACACCAGACTCCGAATGAATTTATTGTTAAATCTATTTTTTACCTTCTATCTCCTTAACCTTTGCGGCATCGGCGGCGGCGGCCTGCTTGTCACCCAATTTTATGTTGGTATTGGCTCTGTATTTGTAGGCGTTTACGTTTTTCGGATTCAATTCCGTGCATTTGGTAAAATCGGCCAAAGCTCCCTTATAGTCCTGAGACTTGAACAAAGCCACTCCTCTGTCGTAATAGTACTCATCGTTGTTTGCATCCATCTCTATCAGCTTGGTATAATCCGCAACCTCCAAGGCATATTGCTTCAAGGCCTTGTTGCATGTCGCCCTTGCAACATAGAGTTTCGCGTCCTTCATGCCCAACTCCTCAGCCTTGGTGAAGTCCGCTACTGCAGCCTTAAGACTCTCAGCCGTCCTCAACGAATAGTTGGCAAAACCCCTGTCATAATAATGATCCGCATTTGGCTCAATGGTTATCAACTCGGTCAAGTCCTTTACGGCCGAAGCCCAATCCTTCTTCATTGCATAGGCAGAAGCCCTGTTTGACAAGGCTCCGACATTTTTCGCATCTATATTCAACACCGCCGTCAAGTCAACTATGTAATTGTCATAATCGTTGTTGATCAATCTGGCAGAAGCCTTATTCAACATAACCGGAACATCATTCGGATTGGTCTGCAAATACTTGTCATAGTCGTTGATTGCAAACTGAGCCTCCTTCATCTCCAAATAGGCATTGCCTCTGAAAAGATAAGCGGCAGGTGTCTGCTGGTTTTTTTCCAGGAACTTGCTGAACGCGGCGGCAGCCTTGTCGTAGTTCTTCAAATTCAGATTTGCCACACCCTCGTAATAGTAAGCGAATTCCCAGTTGGGTACCTCGGCCTTGCAAGCTTCCAACTGACCTAACATGCCGTTCCAGTCCTTTGCGGCATTCAAACCTTCGTAAGTCTCTATCCACTTGTTTGTGTTTACAGCATCGGTATTGTCCTGTGCAAACGCAACGCAGGCAACCATCACCAGCAAAATTGTTGAAATTGTCTTTCTCATTGTCGTCTTTTTTTTATAAATTATATATGTAACACTACGCTTTAAGGCTAAACGTCAGATACGTTATCGGTTTACCCTCCTTCAAATACATCGACTCGTAAAAGGTCTGTATTTCCACAGCCTCCGAATCGCATCCCGATCCGTAGAGGTCATCCGTATTGTAGACAACATTATGACCCAAAGGTTTAAGAACCTGATTCAAAGTAAAGTCATACAATTCATAAGAGTCTGTCTTCAAATGTATTAAGCCGTCCGGCTTTATAATCTTTTCATATATTTTCAGGAATCTCTCGCAAGTGAGACGCTTGTTGGGCTTTTTCAACTGCGGGTCGGGAAACGTAATCCATATACTGTCAACCTCTCCCGTGTCAAAATAATACTGCAACATCTGTATATGAGTCCTTATAAAGGCCACATTTTGCATTTTCTCCTCATTTGATGTCTTGCATCCCCTCCAAAGTCTCGCACCCTTTATGTCTATGCCTATGAAGTTCATCTCGGGATGTCTTCTTGCCAGTCCTATGGTATATTCTCCCTTGCCGCAACCCAGTTCCAGAACGATGGGGTTGTCATTTCCGAAAAAATCACTGCACCATTTTCCTTTCAGAAAAAAATTTTTTGTTTCCTGAATCCGTGAAAACGGAATCTGAAACAAATTTTCGAAAGTCTCGTTTTCGGCAAATCTTGCCAACTTGTTTTTTCCCACTTAATACAATCCTTTTACCTGAGAACGCACCGCCACAAACGACTTGAGATAGAAAGGCTCGAAATAGGCTACATCCTCAAATTCCTTTTTCAAAAACTTCTCATGAGCCGGCACCGCCATGTTGTATGCCGAAAGTTCGACCGCATCGTCATAATGATAGTTAGGTTTGTTCCCGAAAAGAACCCTGGTTTTCGGGGCACCGTCACCGACAAGAACGACGCTGTCGCAACCGGAAAGATATCCGTCGTAAATATCCTCTGTCAGCACATCTGCCGAACAGTCCTTCACTGTTACAAGTGCGGGGTCGAATATGTTGGAATAGACCTCCATACGTCTGGCATCTATCATTGTCAAAACGTAAGAGCCGGGATGTCTGTCCGCCGCCGTCTTTGCCAGTATCAAAGGGGTTGGCACCGCCACAACAGGTATGTCCAGAGCATAGGCAAAACCCTTCACGGAACTTGCGCCTATTCTCAGCCCCGTATATGAGCCGGGACCTATGGACAATGCCACAAAGGACAAATCCGGATACTTAAATCCAGTCGTTCTGAAAAGGGTGTCGACCAGTACGGCCAGTTTTGCAGAATGTGCATTTGGTTCTTCGGCCTGCTCCAACGCCACCACGGTATCACCGTCGGCCAAAGCGCAAGAACACATCCTGCCAGATGTTTCTATCAATAATGATAAGGTGTGCATATATGCCATTACGTTTTGAAACGGCAAAGGTACATAAAAAACCAAAGATTCAAAACAGGAATAGCCATTACAATTCATCCTCATGCAGGCCGAAAGATATTTTTTTAATCAAAACATAGTCAATTCGGAACTTATTCGTA
>DXGG01000237.1 GCA_019114015.1 Candidatus Onthomorpha intestinigallinarum
GTCCGGTCAGGTCTATGCTGTCTTTACGAATGCTTTTGCCGTTTTTGCTTTCAATTATCAGATCCGGGTTTGAATAACTCAACATGTCGGATGCTACTTGCGTAAAACCGTTGAAAACGGACAGTACAATAAGCAAAGCCATGGTGGACACACCTATTCCTATAAGGGAAATCAAAGAAATGATGTGTATTATGTTGAGTGATTTCTTTGAAAAAAAATAGCGTAAGGCGACAAAGCAACTGAATTTCATCGGAATTAAACGACTAAGACTTTAACAATCTGTCTATGTTCTCACTGTAATCCAAACTGTCGTCAATGAAAAAGACCAGTTCGGGGATAATGCGCAGTTGATTTCTTTCCCTTGTTGCAAGACTGTTCCTTAGGGATTTTGTATTTTCCTTTATGAGTTGAAGAATACTTTCGCCATCGGTTCCTCCCAAAGTAAAAATACTTACATATATCTTGGCTATCGACAAATCCGCCGATACCCTTACCTTTGTTACCGTTATCATTGCCCCGTTGAAAAGGTTTTTCGCTTCAAGACGTAAAATATCTCCCATGTCCTTTTGTATCAGACGGGCAACTTTCTCTAATCTGTTCTTATCCATATTCTGCAAAATTACAAAATTCGCATGTTTTTGGACGTATCTTGCGAAAAAAGAGTACTTTTGTTGAATGAAAATAAGGTTGACGAAGGAATTCTGCTTTGAAATGTCCCACGCCCTTGACAATTACGACGGATTGTGCAGGAACATACATGGGCATTCTTACAAACTGATGGTTACAATCAAGGGGGAACCCATTCGGAATAGGGATAACCCTAAGTGCGGCATGGTAATGGATTTCGGAGACTTGAAACGAATAGTCGAAAGCCAAATCATAGACAAATACGACCATGCTCTCGTACTGAACAGAAACAGTTCGTTCGCACAATTCGCCAAGGATATAGAGACCAAGACGGTTTTGTCGGATTATCAGCCGACTTGCGAGAATTTTCTCGCGGATTTTGCACAAAGGATTTCAGACAAACTGCCGCAAGGCATTGAATTGGTGAGTTTGAGGTTGCATGAGACCGCAACCTCCTTTGCGGAGTGGTTTGCAAAAGACAATGAATAAGGTTATGGATGTAAACAAGTTTCAGTTTCCGCAGGTGGCCAAATGGGTTGTTTCAATCCTGATTGTCGCTTTGGTGTTTTACCTCGTATGGTACTTTAGATTTATTGTGGGATGCATAATCATAGCTTTGATACTGGCCTTTATGGGGGCACCCATTCAAAGCTTCCTTTCCAAACTTCATATTGGAAAGTTCAGGATAGGCAAGACGCTTTCCGCTTCAATCACGTTGGCGGTAATCATAGGCGTTTTCTCAGGGCTGTTCTATTTTCTCGTACCCTTGATAATAAAACAGGCCATGGCGTTTGCTGATCTGGACATATACAAGATAGCAGACTATTACGCCGAACCGATAGGCAAGATAGACAAGTTTTTATATGAATACCAGCTTCTGCCCGATGACAAGAACCTGAGTGCCATATTGTCGGGAGAGATAATGAAGATGTTCAACTCCATAAAGCTGACAAACATGGCTGATGTTATTCTAAGTGCCGGAAGCAGTTTCGTGATGGGTACGTTCATCGTTCTGTTTATCACGTTTTTCTTCCTGAAGGACAACAACCTTGTCGGCAAGTTCATCAATGCGGTTACACCCGATGTATATCTCGAAGAGGTGAAGAACGTGGTGAGTACATCTCGTTCATTGATAAGCAGATATTTCCTTGGCATATTTTTCGAGATACTGATTATGATTATTCTTTTGTCGACCGGTTTTTATCTTGTCGGCATACATAATTACATACTCGTAGCCTTTGTTTGCGGAGTTATGGTCATTCTTCCGTACATAGGTGTTCTGATAGGAGGTGCGATAGGCCTGCTTATATGTCTGACAAGTTTCCTAAGTATAGATGCAAGTCTGGACATAGTGCCTGTCATTGTCAAGTTCGTAAGCGTGTTTGCCTGTGTGAAGTTGATAGATGACTTCGTCCTTCAGCCACTTATTTATTCCAAGAGCGTTAAGGCTCATCCGTTGGAAATATTCATAGTGATACTTGCATCGGGAGAAGTGGGGGGCGTGCTCGGAATGATTTTCGCCATTCCGCTTTATACTTTGTTCAGGATAATCGCAAAGGAGTTTTTCAACAAATGGAAGTTCATCAAGAAGCTTACGGCCAACATATAGTCTGAAACCGTGACGTATGACGAGAGAAAGGAGGAAGTACGTCATTGTTTCTTGCTTAGGATTCATTCATTGCCTGTTATGTTCAAGGATATAGTACATACGTTGTTCGCCAAGTTTTCATCCGCCCTTCTGGGTTTTGCCACCATCGTTCTGGTAAGCCATGCCTTGGGTGCCCAGGGCAAGGGAGAGCAGGCTATAATGGTGTACAACATATACGTTCTTCTGCTTTTCTTTACCCTTGTGGGAAATTCGACTTTGGTGTATCTGTATCCGAGGAACAGGTTCAAGGACATAATCGTTCCTTCTTTTCTGTGGATTGGTCTGTTGTCATTTGCACTTGTCATGTTCTTCATCGTTTTCGATTCCATGGCACCAAAATACATTCTTGTTTGCATACCGGTTGCGGTGTTGGCCGCAATAAGCGAAATAAACCAGTTCATACTGCTCGGACAACAAAGGATAAAACAGGCGAACAGATTGAAGATGATATATCCTCTCGTATCCTTTGCCTATATCGGTATTCTGTTCGTTTTCAACGCCTTCGATTCGGTTTGGGACTGTATGGCGGGCATATCGCTTGCCTATGTGTGCTCGCTGTTTTACGGAATGTATCTGTTGAAAGAGGATTACGGCAGGTTAGGATGGTTGAACAAAGGGGAATTGTCAGGCAGTTTCAGAATGCTGTTTAGGTTTGGAGCCACCAAACAGATAGGTTCCATTGCACAAAGCCTGAATTACCGACTGTCTTTCTATCTGATAAGTTTTTATTGCGGAGACAGACTGCTCGGGGTTTATTCCAACGGGGCTTCCTTGGGCGAGGCCGTCATGCTTTTCGGCACGTCCTTGGCCCTGGTTCAGTATTCCGTGCTTTCAAATCTCAAGGGTGAGAAGGATTCCAAGTCTCTCAGTTGGAAAATGGTGAAAATAAACAC